>CALLAG010000416.1 GCA_938002705.1 uncultured Saprospiraceae bacterium
CTTTTTTGGACAAGTTCGTATTCTTTTTCTGCTTTTTCGAAATCTTTAAAATTAATGACATCTGCTGCTCTTGATGGTCCTATGCCGGGTATCGTCTGTAGTAGTCTCATGTTAGCTGAGAATACATCTTTAACCCCACCACAATAACTGATTAGGTTTTTGGCCTGTACAGGTCCTATGTTAGGGATGCTTTTTAGAGCTAACTTATAGATTATATCCGCTTCCTCCATTATTGATACTGTTGTGCTTGTGCCGTCTTACCTTGGGCGATAAGTATATTGTATATCATGCCTTTCATTCTCGTGTCTGTGATGCCATCATTATAACCCATAAGTAGATAGTGTAGTGCCCAGTCACTTCTTCCTTGCTGCTGTAGGATCTGTGCTATATTCACATAGAAGTCAGCTAATGTATTGGTATCAGCTCTGCTGTTAAGATACTTCATGTAAGTACTGATATATTCTACATCAGGACGTCGAGAGGCTACTGTTGTAAATGAGGCTAAAAGCTGATTCAGATCTTTATCATATTTATATTTCTCTGCAGCTATTCCTGATAGCATCAGATTTGCATTTTTATAATTGGGGAGTATTTTGACCGCTTTTTGGGCATAAGGTTCTGCTCTATTGATAAGAGATTTCTTCTCTACATTATCATCTATTTCTTTGTATCTGTTGAATAATGCTGTGGCCATAAATGAGTTAGCACGGGCACTATTTTTAGAGACTTTTATAGCGGCAGAGTTAAGCGCTAATTCTGATTCCCATGCAGGTACGCGAGCGATTGTCAGTACAGAGTAGAATACGGCTATCAGCCCTGTCACGAGTATAAAGGCATTTTTATTGGGAGAGAATTTTTGAGCTGCTTTTTTTATAACATAGACCATCACAATGCATGCTGATAATGAGGCTGTAAATGCAAATCGCTCATTCATAAAAGTACCGACACCTACAACTACGTTAGACACGATAGATATACTTGCTATGTAGAATATTATAGCAAATGATATCTTACGATGTTTCTTCCAGAAATAAGGTATAGCAAGCAGTAATCCCACATGTAATAAGATAGATATTATCGCTCTCCAGTCCGAGAAACTCAGAATAGGAATATGATAAGGATAGTAATCATGTGTCAGTGGTGCTGGGACGAACATAAGCCCGATGTACTTAAGTAGGGTATAGCTGATAGTGGCATGCTTTTGCATTCCTGTCATTCCTACGAAGGGATTATTCATCACGTCATTAGATTCTGCGGTACTGAAGTCTATGATGGAAAACCTAAGCGCCAAGTATGCAACTGTGGTTATTAATAATACACTAGTTATAATAGTAAGGAGCTTTATGTTCTTAGGTCTGAATAGTAATAACGCAACTGGTATTATGAGAAGGAATGTGATGGTGTTCTCCTTGGATAATAATCCTAAGAAGTACATCATAGTCATGCCTATGAGTGTCATTATTTTCTTACTATCTACATACTTAAGGGCAAAGAGTAGAGTCAGTATGCTGAAAATATAAGACATGACCTCATCTCTGCCTTTGATATTGCCTACCGCTTCTGTATGTATGGGATGAGTGATGAATAATATTGCAACTAAAAAAGAAAAGCACATAAACGCCTTATTAGATACGGCTTTCTCCATGAATAGTCTGCGCATAGTCACCCATGTCAGCAAGCCACAAAGCCCATATAAGAGGACATTGATGAAGTGACTAATCTTAGGACTAAGTCCAAAAAACTGATGTTCTATGGCAAATGTGATCAGTGATAGAGGCCTATATCTGCCCCCCGGAAGTAGATTGTTTTCTTCTCCAAGATAGCCCATAAATGTATCAGTGGTCAGCAAATTCCATATACCGCTGAAGCCTGCCTTGGTATAATTATTCTCCGATATGGCAATCTTATCATCCAGAACGTAGCCATATTGGAAGCACTGGAAGTATAAGAGTATAGAAAGTAGTGTAAAAATGGCTAAGCCAATACCTTTAGTGGAAGTGCCTAAAGCCTTATAGCTCATAGGGATGACAGCATTTGTCTTTTCTGTATTAGTCTTTGGCGATACTTTCTTTTTCTTTGTCATGTAGAGGAATAATGGAATAAAGTCAAAATAAATTAATTTTACTCTATAATGTTTATGACAACAAAATATAAAGTTCTTAACGCTCATCATAATTATAGATGTCTTAATCTAATGAGATTCAGAATGGTATTCTTATGTGTGCTTTCTTTATTCTTATCATATCAAGCCCAATCTCAGATTAATATCAAGATTGGTTATAGTCTCAGTGCTATAAGAGCTGAGAATAATAACAATATTCTGCAGACATATAACAATACTAAAATAGCAGAAGGCATAGACCTTGCGATACCATTCTCAGATCTCAATGTCATGCATGGTGTCAATCTTGGATTGAGATATCTGATCAAGAATACGGGTGGATTTGAGTTTACTTATGAGGGCTTAAGTAGTAAGGCCCGTGCAGTAGGAGAACAACCGATAAGTGGAGCACTTTTTCAAGAAGAGTTATTTTATTCATTAAGACAGTTTACGTTTGGCTATCAGAGTCTTATAGGTAATTTTGGATTGGGGACTGCGATAGGATATAATAATCTGAAGATTCAGCAGAAGATCTCTACATCAGATTTTAAGATCAGTTTTCTGGATCAGAACCAATATACTGCAAGAATTAATCTATCATACTATCTTAAGAGTAATAACACTGTATCATTGGCGTTTCAGCCATATGTGCAGTTTCCATTGGGTAGTTATGATCTTAATCCACTAGCTACGAGATTGGGATTACCTAATTCAGCAGACTATCATGATTCCTTTTTTAGCTATGGATTGACTATTGTTTTCTATAATGGGAGGCAGTATTAGTTCATAGTGACAGTAAGTTCCGTAGATAAGATCTCAGGAGAAGGATTACTATCATCACACTCTTCTTCGAATATAATATTATCTGAGCTTACACTTATATCAAAAGGTAGGTGCATCGTAGAATCTATAATGGTCTCAGCACTATTATGTTTGAAGTCATAGGACGTACCATCTATACTCCATGTCATATAGACTTCCATCTGACCCTCCCATACGCAGATAGCATCACATGGGCAGAAAGCATTGATAATATCATCGATCTGTAATTCATTTCCATCTTCAAAACAGTAGATATTACCGGCTTCTGCAACGAATGCTTCGCCATACCTTACCGCTATACAGTCATCATTCTTAGAACAAGATGATAAGAATATTAATGTCGCTATAATTGTAATTATTTTCATCTGTAAAGGTTTTGTATACTGATAGACGTAGGCTGTAGTTAAGTATGTTGGAAGATCATAGTAGTTTTATTATCTCATAGGATTGGATGACCTTGCGTTAGTTGCTTTATTTTTTTGGAACTAATACGAGACTGCATATAGCGATAGCAAGCGCAATGGATCCTCCCAGAACGATATAACTAAAAACTAAACCCTTGATATCAGATAAGAATCCTATAATAAATGGTCCCACTAAAAAACCAGCAAATCCAATTCCTGATACAAACGAGATGCCTACTGAAGGTGCAATATGCTCGGACCTACCAGCTATCCTAAATAATTCTGGAACAATAACAGATAAGCCTATACCTAATAAACCAAATCCAAATATTGCTAAGATCAATTGTGTACTTATTATGAATACGTAGGCAATAAAGGCTATGAGTAACCCTAAGAGAATAATCACATTAGATCCTAAGCGCTGACTTATACTGTCACCAAAGAATCTACCAATCGTCATACAGATAGAGAATGCTATAAATCCCAGGCCTGCTTTTTCTGCGGATACGCTGACGATTTCATTTAAGAATAAGGTACTCCAATGTTCTACTGCACCTTCATTGCACATAATTATAAAAGCCACTATAGCGATCCCGTACAACGGCTTAAGCTTAGAAGCTTTAGAGTTGTCTTCTATATTTGATATTGATTCTTCATAGATTCTATTATAGTGAGATCCGAGATACAGATTAGTGAGAATAATAATTACTGATACGATAACCATATGATAGTGTGGAGTACCTATAATTGGCATCAGTAAGATCCCCACGCCTGCACCGATAAATCCACCTAAGCTGAAAAATCCGTGAGCTGCCGACATGAAGTTTTTTTGGTTGTTCTTTTCTATATTAGTCACTAAAGCATTCATGGCTATATCAGTAAATCCTGAAGCAAAACCTACCAAGAACAAACTTATAAGTAGTGTATGATATGATGGTGTAATCAGTGGTAAGTTGAATAATATAGCAAAGACAATTACTGCGATCTG
>CALLAG010000417.1 GCA_938002705.1 uncultured Saprospiraceae bacterium
TTGATATCCATATGTATCTGATACTGACCAGGAGTAACCGTAGCTCCGCTTGTGGAGCCCCACCATAGAATCATACCATCAAAACCCTTTGCGTCAGCGTACTTCATATTCCAGCGATGCTTATTAGATCCAGGTTTTATATCTTTTAGTTTGGTAGCTTTCTCTTTAGAATGGTTAGAGTATGATCGTATTGTGTCACCTGCCATTGTGAGGTAGGAGAGCGTGATGGTATCTTTTTTATTATCAAATTCTGTGAGGTAATAATAACTTGTCACACCACCGGGGTGGTTAGTACCGGTACCTTTAGAGTTTTTGTTCTGCCATCCTTTTATACGATAAGAAGGGGTAGGAGTGTACAGGATGTTATTTTTTTCTGATTGAGTTAGACTAGCTTCTCTTAATACGGACAAGTCGTCTATAATCCATAGCCCTCTACCCTGAGTAGATACGATAAGGTTATCGTTTTTGATAGTGATATCTGTTATAGGTACGATCGGAAGATTAAGTTGTAGTGGATGCCATTGTGCACCGTCATTATTAGAATAATACATGCCTGATTCTGTGCCAGCATAGAGTGTACCTTTAGATTGATGATCTACTCTTACAGCTCTAGTAAAGTGTTCCTTATCTATTCCTGTAACTATTTTGTTCCATGTCTTTCCATAATTCTTAGTAGTATAGATATAGGGCTTGTAGTCACCTTCTTTATATAATGTACCTGCTATATAACAAGAAGCGGCATCATGTGGGTCAGGTTCTATGCAATTTATCATAAGCCATGTAGGCATATTGGAAGGTGTCACATTGGTCCAGGTATCACCACCGTCTTGAGTGACGTGTATAAGTCCGTCATCAGAGCCAGTCCAGATGATACCTTCTCTGACAGGAGATTCTGCAGCAGCGAATATCGTACAATAATATTCTACACTTGTGTTATCCTGAGTGATGGGACCGCCTGATGATTTTAGCTTGGTACTATCATTCCTTGTGAGATCATCGCTGATTGTTGTCCAGCTTTGTCCCTCATTCGTAGTAAGGTGTAGGTGATTGGATGCAGTATATAATTTAGTAGGATCATGCTTAGAGAAGAATATTGGAAAATTCCACTGGAAGCGATATTTCATTTCTTCGGCTCCATGTCCCATTGGATTATCAGGCCATACATTGATGGCATTTCTACTCCCTGTTTGATGGTCTAATCGTGTGAGATATCCATCATAACTTCCACCATAGACGATGTCATTATTATTAGGATCGACGGCAATATGTGCTGACTCACCACCTGCAGTAGACTCCCAGTGTTTTTCATTGATATCTCCATCAGTGGTACGATGAGGTATTCTGATGGTACTGTTATCTTGCTGTGCAGCATATATTCTGTATGGAAAATGATTGTCTGTAGTGACTCTGTAGAATTGTGCTGTCGGTTGATTATGATATGTAGACCATGTCTCTCCGCCATCATAAGTGACTTGTGCCCCACCGTCGTCTCCTATGATCATACGGTCTGGATTTTCTGGAGCGATCCATAGATCGTGATGATCGCCGTGAGGTGCTCTTTTAGATGTAAATGTCTTACCGCCATCATTAGATTTGTGATACGATACGTTCATGACATATACGAGGTCTCTGTCTTTTGGATCAGCATAGATTCTGGTATAGTACCAAGCCCTTTGGCGTAAGGATCTGCTGTCGTTTAATTTGTTCCAGGTCTTACCAGCATCATCGGATCGATAGACGCCACCATCTTTTTCATTTTCTATTATGGTCCATATACGATCAGAGTCTGCCGGAGATACTGTAATACCTGATATACCCCAGGTTCCTTGTGGTAAGCCTTTGTTACCAGATATGTCTGTCCATGTCTCGCCATAATCTGTACTTTTCCATATAGAAGAACCTTCACCGCCAGATGATAGGCTGTAAGGTGTACGTCTTATATTCCATGTAGAAGCATAGAGGTGCCTCGGATTATTAGGATCTATTATGAGATCTACAGCACCACTTGATGCATTGGCGTATAGTACTTTTGTCCAGTTATCACCACCATCAATACTTTTGTATACGCCTCTATCTTCAGTGTCTTTATATAGGTCTCCCATGACGGCAGCATATAGGGTGTTGTGGTCATTAGGATCTATTCTTATTCGTGATATATGACGAGAATCTTTCAGACCTTTCTGTGTCCAAGTTTTACCTCCATCTTCGGTCTTCCATATGCCATAGCCGTATGATACATTGCCTCTTACAGTTTTCTCGCCACCGCCCACATAGATGACATTATTGTCAGATTCTGACACCGCTATGGCACCGATAGATCCTCCGAAAAAGCCATCAGAGATATTACTCCATTGTCTGCCGCCGTCGGTTGTCTTCCATATACCGCCACCAGTAGACCCAAAGTAGAATAGATTGTCCTTGCCAGCTACACCTGTAACTGCACAAGATCTGCCACCCCGGTAAGGCCCTATCTCCCTCCATTCCATAGCTTCTATGTATTTGAGATCTACTTGGGCAGTAGTGTCTGCTGCCCACATTGTAAGGAGACAGATTATTATCGTTATTGCTTTTAGTATCATTTTTGACATAGGGTGGTAAGATTTAGAGATTTCCGTTATCTAATATAGCAAAATTGATGGGTAGCTATAGGGATTATTTTTAAATGAAAAACTTATAGATTCTTCCATCTAATCATGAAGTATCATATCTATAATATGAAATACCTGGAGTGATAGTAGGATCTATTGTTATAAATAGACTTAGATAAACTAATATATTTCTACTATCATATCTATCTCTACACATATGTTACGGGGAAGCGAAGACATCCCTACTGCAGCTCTTGCGTGCTTACCTCTATCTCCGAACACTTCCACCATTAGGTCTGAGTAACCATTGATGACTTCGGGATGGTTTTTAAAATCTGGCGTTGCATTGACCATGCCTTGGACTTTTAGTATTTGTTTGACTTTATTGAGATCTCCTAAGTAGTCTTTTAGTACAGCGAGTTGTATGATACCAGCAGCTCGAGCTGCTTCATAACCTTCTTCAATAGATACATCTAAGCCTAGCTTTCCTTTTATATACTGACCTGTACTATTTTTTGGGCCTTTGCCAGATAGGTATAATATCTTATCAGCCTGTGTGATATGGACATAGTTAGCTATAGGTTCCTTTACTTCGGGTAACACGATTTTGAGCGAATCTAATAATCTGCTGTAATTAGTTGTTTTTAATGTGTGAGTGGCTTCATTTTTATGATCTATAGTAGAGTTGTCACAGCCGAAAAGAGTAAGACATAGAAGTATTAGTAAGCGCAGCATATTATATTTTTTGTAATCACCGATAGATAAAGATTATTCATTATTACAAGATGGAGGATTTATGACAAATTTTAACCATTAGTCGAAAAAATCTATCCTTTGAAATACATAGTTTCAATAATAAAATTAAAAATCGTTTCTTACGTTAATAGTTCAGTAGAGCCTGGCATCAGGGTATTATATTGTTCCAATAACAACCATTATGAAGAAAAATCAAATAATTACGCTTGTCGTTATATTGGCAGCTATTGCCGCAGCTATCTACTATTTCTCTGGGTCTAATACTGATGATGCACAGCAAGATATCGTATCTGCGGTCAAGTATGGTCCATTTACAGTATCTGTAAGCGCTACAGGGGAGCTTGAGGCTAAGAGATCTAAGAAAATTATGGGCCCTTCATCTATGAGAAACGCTCAGATCTATGAGACAACTATACAATCTCTTGTCCCTGAAGGAACAGAGGTCAAAGAAGGTGCCTTCGTAGCACAACTCGATAAGACTGAGGTGGCTAACAAGATGGCAGATATCCAAGCCGAAATGGATAAGATACTTACACAATTAGACCAAGTCAAAATAGACACATCCATAGAGATGAGAGGCTTACGAGATCAGATGGTCAATGTCAAGTTCTCAAAGGAAGAAACCAAACTACAAGTGGAATTAAGTAAGTACGAACCACAAGCAGTCATCAGGCAGAAGAATATAGAATTCGAAAAAATAGAAAGAGAATATGAGCAGCTGAGGGTTAAGCTTGGATTGACTAAGGATAAGAACATGGCTAAGATAGCTGAGATAACGGCTTCTCTTAATCAGCAGAAAGTCAAGATGAAAAGACTCCTGGATCTTTCTGACGAATTTACAATAAAAGCACCTGCTGACGGAATGGTTATATATGCACGAGGATGGGAAGGTAAGGTTTCTTCTGGATCCAGATTAAGAGCATGGGATCCTGTCGTTGCAGAATTGCCAGACCTTACAGAGATGATATCTAAGACCTATGTTAATGAAGTAGATATAAGTAAAGTCTCCATAGGTCAAGATACAAGGATAACAGTAGACGCATTTCCTGATGTAGAATATACTGGAACAGTGCAGAAAGTGGCGAATATAGGAGAGCAATTAAGAAACTATGATACTAAAGTATTTGAAGTTATCGTCTCTGTCAATGAGCAAGACTCTATTCTAAGACCAGCTATGACAACAGGTATAGAAGTCATCATAAGTGACTATGATTCTGTAGCCTACATACCTCTAGAGGCATTGTACAAAGACTCTGTCAATTATGTATATAAGAAAGTAGGAGGAAAAATAATGAAGCAAGAAGTTGTCGTCGGTCCGTCTAATGATCTTGACATTATCATAGCAGGAGGCTTAGAGAAGGGAGAAGAAGTATTATTGACTAAGCCAGAAAAAGCAGACGATATGAAGATAGCATACTTCAATGAGGAGCAAAAGAAGGCGCTACTAGTAGACTTAGAGAAAAAAGAAGATGAGAGGAAGTCAGTATTAGAAGAGAAGAAAAAGACCCTCAAGGATGATATAGAGAGAAAAGAAGAATCAAGTAATAGAATGATAATATTCAACTAATGGCAAGAATATTATTTAACTTCTATCTAGCTATAGATGGTATTGTTGCTAATAAGTTAAGGGCTTTTCTCACCGCTCTGGGTATTATCTTTGGTGTGGCGGCAGTAGTTGCTATGCTCGCTATAGGATCAGGAGCACAGAAAGCCATTATGGAACAGATGAAACTCATCGGCTCTAACAGTATCATCATCAAAAGTATTACCGATGATGAAGGAGAAAGCGACGACGATAACGAAGAAGAGAAAAGGAAATGGTCACCAGGATTAACTATGGATGACTTAGCGACCATTAATCATACATTACCGACTATAGATATGTCAGGAGGTGAGATCAAGTCTCGAGAATCCTTAATAGCTAACGGTAAGCAATCTAAAGTAACAGTCTTAGGCATAGAGCCGACTTTCTTTGAGTTGAATAATCTAAGCATAGGAGAGGGGAGCAACTTCTCAGAGACACACATGGTTAACGGTAATGCTGTATGTGTAATAGGTAAGAATATACATTCTAAGTATTTTCAGGGAGAATTTGCTATAGGAGAAAAAATAAAAGTCGAAAACAACTGGCTTACAATAATAGGTATCGTAGAAAAGCGAATTGCTAAAAGAGAGAACCTGGAGAAGTTGGGATTGCAAGACTATAATTCTAATGTCTATATTCCTATTAAGACATCACTTCTAAGATTCCAAGATAGATCTAAGGTAGAAAGCAAAGATATCTCCCGAAGGTCTAACAGATTTACTGGAGCACATAATTATCATCAGTTAGATAGGGCAGTCTTCAGAATAGATGATGAGAGCAATCTGCAAGCGACTGCCGAAGTTATAGGTAAGATTCTCGAGAGAAAACATAATAGTATTAAGGATTATGAGATAGAGATTCCTGAACTATTGATACAACAACAGCAGAAAACACAAGAGACGTTTAATGTCGTTCTTGCCGTTATCGCAGGTATTTCATTATTAGTAGGAGGTATCGGTATCATGAATATCATGCTCGCTTCTGTGCTGGAACGTATCAGAGAGATAGGTATCCGAAGGTCGATAGGAGCACAAAAGACGGATATTATATTGCAGTTTTTATTCGAAGCTGTTTTCATTTGCTTTTTGGGAGGATTAGCAGGCGTAATACTCGGGATTGTTACCGCCAAACTGATCGCTAATTCTGCTGATATACCTACAGTCATATCGTGGTGGTCCATAGTTTTATCTTTTGGAGTAGCTTCACTAGTCGGCTTAGTCTTTGGATTATTTCCAGCTAAGAGAGCATCAGAGTACGACCCTATTATCGCCTTACGTTCTAATTAATTTTATGTTATGAAATTTACTTTACTTACACTTTTGCTCAGCTTAAGTTATCTGATAAATGCACAGACAGAAGAAACTTTTACATTAGACGATATCATCGTATTAGCACAATCAGAATCACCACAGGTGAAGCTGGCTGAGATGCGTAAGTCGAATGCCTATTGGACTAATCAATCCTTCTTAGCTGATTATAGGCCACAGATAGATTTGGGTGTTATACTCCCTAGTCTGAATAGATCTGTAGCATTAATTGATTTGCCTGACGGTTCTTCTGGTTTTAGACAGAGATCACAGATGCGTAATAACTTATCGTTATCTCTTACTCAAAATATTACTGCCACAGGAGCTACCGTTTTTGCCTCTTCAAGTATAGAGAGACTTGATGTTTTTAAAGTTGACAATAATGACGCGACACAGAGCTATAGAAGTAATCCATTATTTTTTGGTTTTAGCCAGCCCATATTTGGTTTTAATCAATTAAAATGGAACAAGAAAATTAGGCCATTAGAGTACCAAGAGTCCGAAGCTCGATTTTCTGAGGAATTAGAAGCTGTAGCTTTCCAGTCAGTAGAAAGGTTTTTTAAATTACTTATAGCTCAAATGAATCTTAAAGCTGCCCTCGATAGAAAAGTGGTAGCTGATGACTTATATAAATTAGGACAGAATAGATTTTCGGTAGGTAATATAGCTGAGACAGACCTATTACAATTAGAGATGGATGTGATGAGATCCAGTACTGATATATCGAGAGGAATGCTAGAACAACAGACCGCTAATGAAGAGCTGAGAAATTTTCTTGGACTTTATGATGATATTAAATTTAATCTGGAGCTACCATTAGAAGTTCCAGATATACTTATTGATATGGATATCGCATTGGCGCAAGCGAGAAAGAATAGAAGTACTATTCTGGGCTTACAGCGGAGATTACTCGAAGCAGAAATAGATGTAGAAAGAAATAAAGCTAACAATGGACTAAATGGAGAACTGTCAGGAGAGATAGGAGTATCTGGTTTTGGTGGTAATGTAGCAGATGCTTATTCTACGCTTATAGATCAAGAGGTGATAACATTTAGGTTATCTATACCCATCGCTGACTGGGGTAAGGCTAAGGCGAGATATGAAATAGCAAAATCAAATTATGAATTGATTGATCTCAATACAGGACTAGAGAAGATAAATTTTGAGAACGATGTGAAGATAGCAGTGCAGCAATTTGAGCTGGTAAAAGAAAACGTAACTCTATCTAAGAGATCTTATGAGGCCTCACAAAAGCGATATGATCTTACTAAGAAAAGATATGTTATCGGTAAAGTAGATATAACACAACTTAACCTTGCCGATATAGAACAAGAATCACAACGACAGGCATATGCTAGGTCCATTAATCAATTTTGGAGTGCTTACTATCAGATTAGATCCCTCACACTATATGACTTTATTAACAACGTTCCTTTAGTTAGGTAAGAAAGCCATATTAGATATCTGAGGGAACACTTTCTTTATAATCAGAAAGCTTGTATTAATTCGATGTATCTGGTCCTATTTTTGCTTATAATATTGTGTGAAAACAAAGCTCTCCCATAACGTATATGTTGTAGAACTCAACAGAAAAGTATGGTCTGAAAGTACAAAATTCAGAGACGCTAACCCGCATTACAAAGGCTTGATGGGTTGTCTTTATGTAGGCATGACAAGCCATAGCCCGCAGGAGAGATATAAGAAACACAAGACAGGTTACAGAACTAAGAAAGGCATAAAGATATCCTCTCGATTTGTAGAGAAGTATGGTGTATTTCTGAGACCACATCTATACTCTGCATTTAATCCACTTACTAAATCTGATGCTGTGGATCTTGAGAGAAACTTAGCCAATAGTCTCAAGAAAAGAGGCTATGCTGTGTGGTGGAATTAATGTTCTTTTTAGCATCTCCGCCGATAGACATTCGTCTGAATAATTAATCTTTCTCCTGCACCAATTCTATGAGCATACCATTGGCACTTTTAGGATGTACGAAGCAGACAAGCTTATTATCAGCACCTATGGTTGGTTCTTCATTGAGTAATCTGAATCCTTCCTCTTTTAATCTTTTCATTTCTGATACGATATCAGTGACGGCGAATGCAATATGATGGAATCCTTCTCCTCTTTTTTCTATGAATGAAGCTATAACGCTATGCTCATGTGTAGCTTGTAGCAGTTCTATTTTGTTAGGGCCTACTCTTAGAAAAGAGGTGAGCACACCTTGTGACTCTACAGTTTCTCTTTTGTAAGCTTGTACTTGGAATAGATTAGCATATAGCTTTTCGCTGGCTTCAATATCTTTGACGGCGATACCGATATGTTCTATTTTTTTCATAAGATTGAGCTATGGGTGCAATTATTACTGCGGTTAAATTGTAGTTAAAGATAGATAAACCGATATGTTAAGGTGTATTTTTATAAATGAATAAAGAAATGAATGGATAAGAAATTCATATGGGGGATCATCATCTTGATGTCAGTGGCACTGTTTGGTATAGCAGTAACGCAGTTTATCTGGATTAAGACGCAGGTAGATCTTGATGCTAAGAGCTTCGAGGATAAGACTTATATGGCGTTAAACAATGTCAAGATCAGAATGTCCAAAGATGCAGATCAGCAGAAAAGTGTAGCGGAAGTATTAGAGGATAAGAGACTCTTTGGGCAGTCAGTCAGCACGATATCTAACTTACTCTCTCCAGAAAACAAAAACTACTTCAACAATAAGCACGAGATATCTCGTATCATGAAGAATATTGTAGACCCGGCATATCTTCTAGAGAATATGGATATCCAAAAACTGGATAAGTACCTAAGAGAAGAATTAGAAGACCAGGGTATTAATATCAAGTATGATTATGGGGTATATTCTAATAAGGAAAAGTACTACATATTTAGAAATGGACATTTTGCTGCAGTCCCTATGTCTGGAAAGGCGAGCAAGCCTGATGGTGCAGAACGTGACTTCAATTCTTCTCCTTACAAGGTACAATTGTATGGCATAGATGAAGAATCGCCCGGACACCTAAAAATATTTTTTCCTGGCAAGCAAAGCTTTTTATGGTCACGCGTTCTACCTTCTTTGCTGACATCATTTCTATTTACTGGGCTGGTTTTATTTTGTTTTGCATATACCATATTTGTTATCTTCAGACAGAAGAAAGTCTCAGAGATGAAGACGGACTTTATTAATAATATGACTCACGAATTTAAGACGCCGATAGCAACTATCTCGTTAGCATCTGATTCTATCACCAACAAAACAGTTATTGATAACCCAGATAAAATAAAAAGATTTGCAGGAATCATAAAGCAAGAAAATAGACGTATGTTAGATCAGGTCGAGAAGGTTCTTCAGATGGCTAAGATCGATAAGAGAGACTTTGACCTAAAGCTTGCTGATGTTAATATAAATGATATTGTCTATCAGGCAACTGAGAACTCGAGGCTGAAGATTATCAAGAGAGAAGGCACAATAGATGTGTCACTTAATGCTTCCACTCCTGTAGTTCAGGGTGATTTGACACATATTTCTAATATTATTCATAATCTTTTGGATAATGCAGAGAAATATTCGAATGAAAAACCAAAAATTGACGTTACTACTAGAAATGTAACTGGAGGAGTAGAAGTCGATATAAGTGATAACGGGATAGGTATGAATCAGGATTCAATCAAGCACATCTTTGATAAATTCTATAGGGTTCATACAGGTAATAGACACGATGTGAAAGGTTTTGGATTAGGCTTAAGTTATGTGAAAGCACTCATGGATGCTCATAATGGAAAGATAAAAGTGACTTCAGAATTAGGTGTGGGAAGTACATTTTCAATATTTTTTCCGTTCATACATAGTGACTAATTGTTAAAATCACATCTAAATTAATGAGAATACTATTTAAATAATTATAAAACGACATGGCAGAAAACAACACACAAAAGATTCTATTAGTGGAAGATGATCAAAATTTTGGTGATGTTCTAAGGTCTTATTTAGAAATGCATGACTATGATGTAGAGCTAGCCGTAGATGGAGAAGAGGGGCTAATGAAGTACAACAAAGGCAGTTATGACCTTTGCGTTCTTGATGTCATGATGCCTAAGAAAGATGGCTTCACATTGGCTAAAGAAATAAGAGAAAAAGATAAAGTAACACCACTTATATTCCTTACAGCAAAGTCGCTGAAAGAAGATGTATTAGAAGGCCTTAAGATAGGCGCTGATGATTATATAACTAAGCCGTTTAACTCAGAAGAACTTCTTCTCAGAGTACAGGCGATATTAAGAAGATCAGGAGCTAAAGAGGAGCCAGTAGAAGAAGTAAAAGAATTTACTTTAGGAAAATTCCACTTCCACTACCCGTTAAGAATTCTGACGCATACTGCTGCTGACAATACGGTGACTAAGGACAACTTATCTCCTAAGGAAGCACATCTCTTACGTATGTTCTGTACTCATAAGAACGATGTCTTACCACGGTCTACAGCATTGACTAAGATCTGGGGAGAAGATAATTACTTCACGGCAAGGTCTATGGATGTATTCGTTACTAAATTAAGAAAATATTTAGCTAAAGATTCTGACTTAGAAATAGTCAATATCCACGGTAATGGTTTCAGATTAATAGATAGAACTGAAGCTGTTATAGAGTAAGCACAAGGAAGAAAATCATAATAAAAATGGGGAGGCAATCACATGATTGCCTCCCCATTTTTTGTTCTTATATAAAGAGGCTTAGTTTAATTCAGCTTTCTTTTCTTCTTCGTCAAATAGCTCTTTGAACTTTCCATTACCATCAGCTTTTGTATCATTCTGAGGTGTGAATATGGAAACTTCAGTATATGGACGCTCTCCTATAAGTCTTATAATATCAGACTTATGTAATACCTCTTTCTCTAATAACTGCTGAGCAAGAATATTGAGCTCTTTTCGTTTAGACTTAAGCAGTTCTTGTGCAGCTAAGTATTGTATATCTATAAGTTTTCTTACTTCTTCGTCTATGAGTGTAGCAGTATCGTCAGAGAATGGTTTGTTGAATTGATCTTGTGACATACCGTAGAAAGATACGTTACCGACTTTTTCATTCATACCGAATACAGTAACCATAGAGTATGCCATCTTAGTAACTTGATCGAGGTCACTCTGAGCACCGGTAGAGATCTTATCAAAAACGATTTTCTCAGCTGCACGACCACCAAGGGTCATCGTCATCCTATCTAGTAAAGCCTCTGTTCTTGTAATGTATTCTTCTTTAGGTAGGTACTGTGCATAACCTAATGTGCCTATACCTCTTGGTACGATTGTTACTTTTACAAGAGGAGATGCATTCTCCAGATACCAGCCACAGATTGCGTGACCCGCTTCGTGATAAGCAATGATTTCTTTCTCACGAGGAGATATGATCTTATTCTTTTTCTCAAGACCACCTATGACTCTATCCAGAGCATAGTTAAAGTCATCCATCTCAACGGCTTTCTTATTTCTACGAGCAGCTACGAGAGCAGACTCGTTACAGACATTAGCGATCTCTGCACCTGCAAATCCTGGAGTCATCTCAGCAAGAGAGTCAGCCTTTACGTCGTCAGCAGTTTTTATGTTTTTTAGATGCACCTTGAATATAGCCTCTCTACCTGCAAGGTCAGGGCTGTCTATTCCGATTTGTCTATCAAATCTTCCTGGTCTCATTAGTGCATTATCTAATATATCGTGTCTGTTAGTTGCAGCCATAAGGATGACACCCTTATCAGTAGAGAAACCATCCATCTCTACCAGTAGCTGGTTGAGTGTATTCTCTCTCTCATCATTACCACCTTGGACTTGACCTCTTCCACGTGCACGACCGATAGCGTCTATCTCATCTATGAATATGATACAAGGTGCTTTCTCACGTGCTTGCTTGAATAAGTCTCTCACTCTAGAAGCTCCTACTCCGACGAACATCTCTACGAAGTCACTACCTGAGATAGAGAAGAATGGCACATTGGCTTCACCAGCTACGGCTTTAGCTAATAATGTCTTACCTGTACCTGGAGGACCTACAAGGAGAACACCTTTAGGGATTTTTCCTCCGAGAGAAGTGTACTTCTTAGGATTTTTAAGAAAGTCTACGACTTCCATAACCTCTTCCTTTGCTTCCTCGAGACCTGCTAAGTCTTTAAATGTGACATTGACTTTAGCTTTATTGTCGAATAGTGTCGCTTTGGATTTACCGATATTAAATATCTGAGAACCGGGGCCTCCAGCTCCAGAACCCATCTTTCTGATAAAAAATATCCATAGTCCTAAGATAAGAAGTATCGGAATCATCCAACTAAGAATGATACCAAAGTAGTTCTCTTGACTTTTAGCTTCATAATCGATGATGGGCTTTTTGCCATCTTTATTGATTTCTGTTTTGACAAAGTTGTCAAAAGAGGCAGGATCAATTATCTCAAATGTAAAATTTGGTTGATTACTCGGCAGCTTGCTTTCTTTGAATTTGGGATACTTACTTAAAGCCTCCTTTTTGAGAAATACATTGACCAGCTTTTCATTGATCACATATACTTTTTCCACGTCCCCAGCAAGGGCCATTTCTTTGAATCCATATAGGGTCGTCTTTTCGGTCTTATTATTGACAAATGCGAGCACTTGTAAGCCTAAGAATATAAATATGACGATACCATAGATCCAGTATGAGTTGATGACCAACTTTTTCGGATTGTTATCTTTCTTTTTTTCGCTCATTATATTATTGTAGATATTAAGTCTTCAATACGGATAACCGTAAGGAGACTCAAAGGTTTTTATATATTCTGATATTCGGTGACTATCGCATCACTCCATAGGTCTTCAAGTTCGTAAAATTCTCTTGTCTCAGGATAGAAAACATGGACTACAATGTCAAAATAATCTACCAAAACCCATTTTGCAGAATCTGCTCCTTCATAATGACTGGCATATAAGCCTGTTTCATCTTTCACTCTCTTACGTATATTGTTAGCGATGGCGCTGATCTGAGTTGTAGATTCACCCTCACAGATGATAAAGTAGTCTGTAGGAGCATCTTCTATCTCTGTAAGGTCTAACTTTACGATGTTCAGGCCTTTTATATCCTGGATGCAATCTACGATGAGGTTTGATAGAGTCTCAGAATTGTTTAATGTTTGCTGTACAGTATTATTATTGGACAAATTAGTATTTAGATTTATTTTCTAATCAATTATAAGAATCATTGGATTTAGCATTGGCATATTACTCTATACAACGTTTTGTATATCTGAAAAATACACCTTCGACCAACGAATATGGTGCAAATGTATCATCAATAAATAATCCAAACTACAATTATTGCGTATATACTTACAATCAGACTGATGGAAGGGGACAAATTGGCAGAAAATGGTTCTCTGGTCAAGGAGAAAACATAGCCTGTAGCTTCTACTATCGCATTAATAAACTCAAAGTCAAAGACCAATTTGATATCAACATAGCCGTCTGCTTAGCTTTATATGACCTGATAGTCCAATATCTACCTAATGAAAAGATACATATAAAGTGGCCAAACGATATGTACATAGAGAATAAGAAAGTAGCAGGGATTCTGATACAAAATCAAATCAAAGGTTATCAAATAAGTAGTACAACAATAGGAATAGGCATTAATGTCAATACGCAACAATTCCCCGAGGAACTACCCAATCCCACATCTATTAATCATTATGCTAAAAACATACATGGTATCAATAAACTCGAACTATTGCACCAGCTATCTATTAGGTTATCTGAGAAGCTTAATCAAATGACGATTAGAGATATGAGATCAGAGTATATCTCTAAACTATATAGGATTAACGAGTTACATAATTTTAGATCGGAAGAGGGTGAGGTGTTTGCAGGGACGATAAGGGGCATTACACAAGAAGGTAAGATAAGTATAGATACAGAGAAAGGACCACAAGAATTTTCATTTAGACAGATCAGTTATATAATATAGATAATGAAGGCAACAGTAATTACAATAGGAGATGAGATCCTTATAGGACAGATTATAGATACTAATTCTGCATGGCTGGGAGAACAACTTTCTTTGCTTGGCATTAAGGTACATCAGATCGTCTCTATATCAGACACGGTAGAGGCTATAAAGCTCACAATAGCGCAGCAGATGCTGACTTCTGATATAATAATACTTACAGGAGGCCTAGGTCCTACCAAAGATGATATCACTAAGAAGGCATTGGCAGAACATTTTGATTCTGATATGGTATTCGACGATAAGACTTACGGCCGTATTAAGAAATACTTTGATAGCAGAGGGATTCCTATGCTTGAAGCTCATAAGGAGCAGTGTTATATGCCATCTAAAGCGGAGATTCTGGATAATGATCTCGGTACAGCACCTGGAATGTTATTTTCTATAGAAGGTAAGATGGTACTGTCTATGCCTGGCGTACCATATGAGATGAAGTGGATATTTCAGAACAGCTTTCTGCCCTTATATAAAAAGAGACTACCATCAGAGAAATTTATATATCACAGAACTATTAAGACAGTAGGCCGAGGAGAAACGACCATCGCTGAGAACATAAGCGATATTCTTGAGCAACTTCCCACACATATGTCTATTGCCTATCTGCCAAGTATAGGATCTGTCAGACTACGGCTGTCAAGTATAAGCGATCAAGACACATCACAAGAGGTGGACACCTATGTATCTACGATAAAGAAAAAGCTTGGCAATATAGTGTATGGGATGGATAGTGATAAGTTAGAAGCCTCAGTATTAGATCTATATAGGAAAAAGAGTATGACACTAGCAACAGCTGAGAGTTGTACCGGAGGACTTGTAGCCCATAGACTGACATCGGTGCCAGGCTCGTCACAAGTATATCAAGGAAGTATAGTTAGTTACAGCTACGGTCTCAAGGAGAAGCTGCTGATAGTATCTCATGATACGCTGATAAAAGAAGGTGCTGTAAGCGAAAACACAGTCGTAGAGATGCTTAATGGCTTATTAGAATCAACATCAGTCGATGTAGGTGTCGCTATATCAGGGATAGCTGGTCCAGGAGGTGGTACACCAGATAAGCCAGTCGGTACTATATGGATGGCATGGGGCCGCAAAGGAAACATTAAAACAAAACTCCTTAACTTATCTAAGAACAGAAAGCTTAATATAGAATATACCTCTGTAGCTGCACTTAATGCTTTAAGGTTATTCGCAATAGAACATTGTTAGATTATCAATAGTCATATGGATATTTCACTTAACTTTGGAGGATAAATTAAAACTAAGATAATGGCAAAGATAGATCTGGTAATGCCTAAGATGGGCGAAAGTATCATGGAGGCAACGATATTAAAGTGGGTCAAGAATGTAGGAGATACTGTAACTGAAGACGAGACTATACTTGAGATAGCCACTGATAAAGTAGATTCTGAGATTCCATCACCAGTAGATGGTAAGATCATAGAGGTATTATACAAAGAGGACGATGTTGTGGAAGTCGGTAAGGTAATAGCAAGAATAAGTACTGATGCGGATGCATCAGTTAGTGAAGATATAGTAGTAGAAGCACCACAACCAGCTAAATCTGCTGAGCCAGTAGCGACGTCAGTCCCGGTAAAAGCTCCTCAGCAGAAAGTATCTAAAGTATCTGTGCCATCTTCTTCTAATGGATCTACGACAAGATTTTATTCTCCACTTGTTAAGAGCATAGCAAAACAAGAAAATATAGGAACAGCAGAATTAGAAGCTATAAAAGGAAGCGGAGCATCAGGCAGGGTGACCAAAAGTGATATTCTTAATTATGTCAAAAATAGAACAGCTCCCTCTACTAATGGTCATACCAATGGAGTAGTACATGCCACTACATCTTCAGTAGCACCAGCCAAACCTACAGTTGTACAAGATCATGGAAGCAACGTAGAGATAGTAGAGATGGACCGTATGCGTAAGATGATTGCTGACCATATGGTTATGTCTAAGCATACTTCTCCTCACGTAACATCATTCGTAGAGGCAGATGTGACTAAGATCGTCAACTGGAGAAATAATGTAAAAAACAAGTTCCAAGAAAAATACGGAGAGAAGATTACATATACACCGATCTTTATAGAAGCAGTTACAAAAGCACTAAGAGACTTTCCTCTTGTCAATGTGTCTGTGGACGGTAAGAATATAATTATCAAAAAGGATCTGAATATAGGAATGGCGACAGCACTTCCATCAGGCAACCTTATCGTACCAGTCATCAAAAATGCAGATTATCTTAATCTTCCAGGACTGACTAAATCTGTAAATGACTTAGCCAATAGAGCGAGAAACAATAAGCTGAAGCCAGAGGACATTCAAGATGGAACATTCACGGTGACTAATGTAGGTACCTTCGGTAATGTAATGGGTACACCAATCATCAACCAGCCACAAGCTGCGATATTAGCGATAGGAGCTATCAGAAAAAAGCCTGCTGTCATTGAGACAGAAGATGGTGATGTTATCGCAATACGACAGATGATGTTCTTGTCGTTATCATATGATCATAGAGTTGTAGATGGTTTCTTAGGAGGTTCATTCTTGAAAAAGATAGCAGACTATTTAGAATCATTTGACAACAAAAGAGAAATATAATCACTTCGTATTGCATTAAATATTCGATTTTTTAGAATTATAAAATAGCTTTTTGAGACGCCTTATCTATACCATATTCTTAGTGATGTCATGTTACATCAGTTATGGGCAAGATTATGTGATGAAAGGCAATGCGGCTTATAATGCAGGTAACTATTCTAAAGCTATTCAGTATTATACTAAGTATGATAAGCTTGCCCTAGATCCTGATATACTCGAGTTAAGAGGTATGTCATACTTCCACGTCAATGAATTAAAAAATGCAATCAGGGACTTCACCATAGCCAAAAAGCTAGGCAATACTAATCCTGACATGTATTATAGAATGGGTGTAATCAAGCACAGTCTCGGAGAGATCGAGGAAGCTATCTTTTTCTATAAGACCTTCATGGATCAAGTCGATAATAAAAACAAATATTACGATCGAGCAGAACGCGAATTAAAAAACTGCGTCTATATCGCCTTCCACCAAGCCAAAGAAGAAGTGGCCTCCGTCCAAAGTTTTGGCGATGAGGTCAATACAGCTTACGATGAGATATACCCCATCAGAAGCCCACGATATGGCAATGTCTATTATCTCTCTACTAATAGAAATAAAAAAGATTTTGAGATTAATGCATTTAGCATCAATAAGAAAGGAGACTGGACAATAGAACCAGACATTGTTGCAGATGTCAATACAGCCAAGCATGATTACTTACAAGATGTCTCAGCTGATGGTCGATCACTCTTATTCTTAAAACAAGGAGCAGAGACACTCGATAGAAAACTTACATTCTCTACTTACATAGATGATGAAGAAATCAAAATTGATATCCCACGTATCATCTTAAAAGACGTCACAGATATACAGATTGTAGACCATAACACCTTAGCTTTCTCAAGCGATAAACTTGCGGGCGCAGGAGGCTATGATATCTATACCATAGACTACTCAGATGGCAAATGGTCAGAGCCTAAAAATCTTGGTCCCACTATTAATACGATGTATGACGATCGATTTCCTTTTTTTGTAAATGGAATGAAGCAAATTTATTATAGCTCTAATCGACCATATGCATTTGGTGGTTTTGATATATATTACAACGACTTATCAGAGAATGGAAAATCGATCAACATCGGCCAACCTGTTAATACACCTGGAGATGATATTAATTTTAGGTTAGATGCAGATGGGCATACTGCTATTTATAGCTCTAACACTAAGATAGGTAGAGGTGGCTTCGATCTATACTTTGCATACATGAGAGAGGTCAAAGAACTTGAGCCTAGAGATAGTCTGCGATTTCAGTTTGTAGAGGATGTAATTACAATCGAGCAAAAAAAACAAGAAGAACAATTAGCGGCTAAGCGAGAGAAAGAAAAGCAAAGGAAGTTAAAGGCAGAGAATGCTGCTAAGAAAAAGGCTGAGGAATTAGCAGCAATTGCTGCCAAAGAAAAAGCAGAAAAAGAAAGAGAACTCAAAAAGCAAAGAGAAATAGCGGAGGCTGAGAAATTAAAAAAAGAACTAACAGAAAACCTTAAGAAAACTGAGAGTATAGTAGCAGAGAAAGAAAAGGAAAAACGAAGGAAAGAACAAGAAGCAGCTAAGGCCTTAGCTGCTAAGGACAAAGCAAATAAAGAGCAAGAGAAAAGACAAAACGCAATTGCTGAAGCTGAAAAAGAAACTGATACAAAAACAACTGAAGTACGTACTGTAGAACCGTCAGATGTTCTTGATATGCCAATTCCTAATAGCAAAGAATTAATCACTAAAGACTATAAGGTCAAAAAATTAAAAGCGATAGATTCTTATATTATCTACTATCAAGATAGGCAGGACTTATTAAATGATAGGAATAAAATGATCATACATGCAATGGCGCTTAATCTATATGAGAATGAGAATCATCATATAAGATTGATGGCGTATACAGATTCTAATGAGCCGGGTCTACCAGAGTTTGTTCAATATAATACTCTACTTAGGGCTAAGACAATATCAGATTATCTAATGGACTTAGGTATACAGTCAGAACGCATACATATAGAAAGTCTTGCAGCTAATTATCCCGCAGCACGCAAAGAAGTTGCAGGATTAGATAATGAAGAGTTCAGTTATCTCAATAGACGTATAGAAACCCAAGTCGTCGATAGTAACGGTAAGATCATACAGGACCATAGAATAGACCCTACTGTGATGTCATTATCTCATCGTGACAGGAAGTATATCCTCTTCCAAGACATCAGGGATGAGCTCTATTATTCTGTCAAGGTCGCGAGCACGCCACGTATATTTAAGAATGCCATCTTGCGTATGTATGATGATATCTACATTAGAAAAGAATCAGCTTCGGCTGATAATGATTACTACATAGGTGTCTATACTAAGTATGCTGATGCTAAGGCACTACAAGAACAGGTCTCTACAAGTAGTGCACCCCTATCAGAGATAGTCGCCTTCTATAATGGCAAGCCTATAGCGCCAGAAGATATTAAGGCGCTTTCTGCTGAGTATCCTGATCTGGATAATTATGGCGTTAAGTAGATTCTTAAGTGATGCAGGTTCTATTCTATGATAGTTACCTTATTAAGCTTGCTATAATCCCCATACACCAAGAAACAACCACCTCCTCCTGCTCCAGATAACTTCACATAGTACTTCTTAGATTGCAATCCTTCGGCCCAAATGTCGGAGATATGATTAGGAATCATATGTTGGAAGTACCTGAACTGTAACTGGCTGATTTGGGAGATTATATTGTTCAAAGATTTCTCTTCATCGGACAATAGAGCATTGATGGCTTGTTGATTAAGAAGATTAAGATTAACGATTGCATTAGAGAAGTCAGGATCTTTGAGTTGGTCCTTGTAGTAA
>CALLAG010000418.1 GCA_938002705.1 uncultured Saprospiraceae bacterium
TAAGGTATAGGACATGCCTCATATTTGTATTAACAAAAAAATATAATTATGACATTCTATACTTTATCATTCGATCGTATCATTTGGAGATTTTATTTAATGATGTTCGTTGTTGTAGGAAGCTTTAGCATTGGGATACCCGCATTAGCGATACTATCTCTTCCTATATTCCTTAGTACCATTATGGGCGTAAGCTTTAAGACCGATCCAGCAGAGAATCAAGCAACACAGCATATGACTACTCAGCCACCGAGTATAGAGGCTAATAGAACTGCAGCGTAATAATACTCACCTAACTAATTATTGAAAATTATGTGTATAGGTTGCAGTTATGATACTGCAACTTATATACTATCACAACAGAAAATAACAATCATGTTAAATCTATTATCACCCATCAAAGAAATAATGAGTACAGATCTCATATCTGTTAGCGAATTTGCTCCACTGACCAAAGTCGAAGAAATATTTAAAGAAAACAACATACATCATATCCCTGTGGTAGATAGTAATGTCTTGATAGGCATTATCAGTAAGTCAGACTTTTTATTCTTCCAGAGAGGATTCAATACTGACGGAAAAAAATACGATCACTATAGATTAAAGACGCATTACGTCAATCAGATCATGACTAAAGGTATCGCTAAGCTTGATGTTAATGACAAAATAAATGTTGCCTTAGAAATATTCAAAGAAAATCAGTTTCATGCCATCCCTGTAGAAGAAAACGGAAAGCTCAAAGGTATCGTCACAACATATGATATCATCAAAGCGCTTGCTGATGGCAATGGAGCGACCAACCAATACCTTTCTGCATCATGAATCAAGTGATACTATACGGCACCCCATCTTCGCCATATGAGATAATTAAAAATTCTCTCAAGCATGCTATCAATAAGGCTAACCTAAAGATAGAGCTTAAAGAAATCCAGGACATATCTGTCTTCATAGATAATAAGCTTGAGAATATACCCGCCGTACAATATCAAAATGAAATCAAAAATCTGAAATCAAAAGATGTCACTTCTTTTGTACATGAACTAAATCAATGGATACTATTAAATGAAAACTACGGTGATATGATAAAACTCAATGTTCCTATAGATTATTCCGACACTTCAGTAAATGCACTTGCATTCGCTAAATCCTATAGCAAAGATATCAATGGTGCTATAAAAATGATCCATGTATTCCACCCCATGATCAATAGCATTGATTTTCCTGATCTCTCTTATGACAACATAATTACTGAAGAGAAAATAACATTCGAAAATCATGTCTCTGAGATCAACAAAATCTGGATAGGAGAAACGAATGATGACATGTCCATAGTAGGAGAATTCAAAGTAGGGCTCGCCGGTGATGTACTCAAGGAAATAGCTAATAGTACTGAAAATGATCTGATGGCCATCGGCACAAAAAAAGAAAATAGAAATCAGAAAAAATGGCTGGGGTCTGTCTCTACAGATATCATCAAGACATCTGAGAAAGCTCTTCTCATTATACCACCCAAGGCATCCTACAAAGGATTCAAAAACATACTCGTATGCACTAACAATACTGACTTAGACATTAAAGTAAGTACTCAGATCCATGCATTAACAAAATCTAATAATCCTCAGATTCACTTAGTCCACTTCGGTGATAGTACAGAATATGATCCTACGCCTCTACTTAATCAATGGCGTACCTTACAAGAGTCAGACTCAGTTCATTTCAATCAAGTAAATCATTCTCCTGATCACATTACCCTTAATAACTATTGTCAGCAAAATAAGATAGATCTCGTAGTCGCTGCTAAAGAAAAGAAGAGCTTCTTACAAGATTTATTCCAATCAAGCTTTACCAAAGAACTGGCTATTAATACAAGTATTCCTTTTCTTGTCGTTAAGTAAATAGCATATTTGATTACATCTCTAAGTTATCTAAGCTTTTTGTTAGACAGTCTTTAGAGGATTTCAATTATGGAAATACAGCTCCTTAAAAAACAAAAATATAATCAAGGAATAGAAGAGCCGGAGTGCTACATACCTAAGAAGATATCACTGAATGGATTGATGATTTAAAATATGTATTTCTTAACCATTATTGAGAAATACATTTAAGTCATATTCATTTTTGATATTACGCTTAGCATCTTCTATTAATGCATCCATCTGTTCTTTTATAGCTTTTTTGTATTTAGATTTGATGTTATCCTGATCATATATTGCGGTGAGCATTTTTTTCATCTTGAGCATGAGAATGAGATTATCACTACAGTACAACCTGTACTGCCCCAATATATTATGCATTAATCCATTAAAGGATAATCTGCTTTCTACTAAGTTGTAATTACCACCTGCGATTTGGTAGCATTCTTCATCATACATCCTTGACCTTTTCATAAGTAAGCTTGATATATAATCTAATGTTGTAATCGCTGTACCGGGATCATTGATACCAGGAGACATTGCCTTAACACCTATCTCTGTCAACTGATTAAATCCTCCCTCAGGAGTATCTATTCCACTATGATTATTACTGACTATCAATGCATCTCTTATCGCCTCCTCTTGCTCAGCACTTAACGTAATATCACAATGAGCTATCTTCTGACCCTTATGCAAAAACTGTCCTATATGAGAAGTGATATGTATGTTCATTTTATTTTCTTCGCATACACTTGATAGCCTTTCTTTCATCAGCCCATGATAGAATACACTTTCTGTGGTCCTAATGTAACTCGTCTCAGATATATCTATAGTAGCCTCACTTCCCTCTTCAGATTCTGTGATTTTTTCTAACTTAGAAAATGTATCTCTATATATCTTATTCATAATATTGTCTATCTGAATACTGGTACTGATATGATTGATAAAGTATATGAATAAGCCCAGGCAAAGTATAAAAAGATTGATAGCAATAAGAACAGAAAGGGCAGATATAGATTCTAAGCTCTCACCAGATCTTACACTGAGTAATACGATAATACTGAATATTGCAGTACCGAGATAACAGCCGAGGACGATTTGGTTTTTCTTCTCCGACACAAGGCCCGGGAGTATCCGTGGTGAAAAATTAGAACTTGCCTGATTAAGCGTAAGCATAACCATAGAAAAACTAAATACAGTCAGTGATATAATCCCTCCTATAATAACGGATAATAGTGTACGTGCACTATCCGTATCATTAATAACAAGCTTAGGTGTATTCTCCTCTAACCAGCTCAGTAATGATGACGAATTAAAACTTAATAATATAACTGCGCTGGCCGCAAATAATATAGAAATTATAGCAGGATAAAACGCAATACTGGAGTATAATGTCTGATATACACCTTTTAGTTTTTTCTTAATTTTCAACAACATACCTTAGATTTTTATCGGACAATTAGGCTATTAAAGATTGTAGGTAATAAAGTTCTTCTCTGCCAAGATATGTATTATAGTACAACATCTGTATAAGAGCTGACAAGTTGTACATTATGAGCCATGTGGCTGCCTATTGATTCTGATATACGTAACTCGTTCTTAGTATTAGAAGCTGTTTTGATTATTATACGTGATACTCTATCAGGATAACTATACATCAATTTAGTGTAGATATCGTAGTCATACTCTGCCGAGTCACCTATCAATGTGAATCTAGTGTTAGGAAATATCTTAAACATTTTTTCTACCGACAAATACTTGTTCTGATACTCAAGTGGTTTTTTCTTTCTGAGCATCTGTAGTCCGAAGTCCCTAAGAAGTAGAATACCTGAAGGAAAATTATTATGCTTAAGAAATGAACGTAAGTAATAATACATATTCCATGGACTATTAGATATATAGATGATAGGCATATCTAAGTGAGTTTCACCTCTTAATTTCTGATAGAACTCTGAAGAATCCATTATGGGCTTCCGCCTAAATGGATTAATAAATACAGAATTGACAAGCATCTTCAATTTGAAAAATGACTTGACATTCGTCATCAGTATCGTGTCATCTATATCAGAAATGATACCATCGGCCAATTGCCCATTATAATGCATTAGATCAATTGTATATCGATCATCAGAACCTTCCAAGACGATATATACTTTAGATCTTCTATGACTTAATATATCAGCATCAGATGTCATCCACTCTATATATCCCTCATGATCTGTCACAAGAGAGATCTCATGATCATCCACATATATCATGAGTGGCGTATTGCCTAACTCATTACTCATAGCCGCCTTAAAACTTGTCATGACCGACTTCAATATACTCGTATCATAATCAGTATCAAAAAGGGAATTGCGTAACAATCTACACTTAATATAAATGTGACTATCAGTGCTAATCGCTGCGTAGATATCTAAAGAATAGGGATTATGAGCCAAAGAAAATATTTTAATAAATACAATTAAGAATCGATAATAGAATACATACCGTAACCATATATAAGTATACTACCTGAGTGACATATAAATGGTTCGAGTAAGAAAAAACTTCCATTACGAGTATAGCAAAAATTAATTTTTATAATGGTCGAACAAAAAATTAAAT
>CALLAG010000419.1 GCA_938002705.1 uncultured Saprospiraceae bacterium
ACATCGCGAATGTCTCAGGTGTGACGAAATTCTCTACTGCTATATGCATCTTAGTAGGTTGCAGGTACTGCCCTATCGTTACAACATCACATCCATGAGTACGTAAGTCATGCATGATCTCGAGAACCTGGTCTTTCGTCTCGCCGAATCCTACCATGAATCCTGACTTGGTTCTCTTGCCCGCATCTTTAGTTCTTTGGATCTGCTCTAAGCTTCTATCGTACTTAGCTTGAGGCCTTACTTTCTTATAGAGAGCTCTTACTGTCTCCATATTATGAGAGACGACTTCCTGTCCTCCTTCTATCATTCTGGATAGTGCATCCCAGTTAGCTCTTACATCTGGTATAAGTGTTTCTATAGTAGTATTGGGTGATTCTTCTTTGACTTGTACGACGGTCTGATACCATATCTCTGCACCTCTATCTTTGAGCTCATCTCTATTGACCGATGTGATGACAGCGTGTTTTACTTCCATGAGCCTGATGGCTTCTGCTACTCTTCTTGGCTCGTCTTCATCATACTCTGGTGGCCTTCCTGTCTTGACAGCACAGAAACTACAGCTCCGTGTACATACATTACCTAATATCATGAACGTTGCTGTACCTGCACCCCAGCACTCCCCCATATTGGGGCAATTACCACTCTGGCATATAGTATGCAGCTGATACTCATCTACTAATTTTCTTACTCGCTTAAAATCTTCGCCGATGGGCAACTTAACTCTAAGCCAATCTGGCTTCTTAACCCTCTTTGGCTTTTCGACTTCTATCTCTGATATGATTGGTAATTCTAACATTTAATTTTTTCGTGATCCTAACTGGATATTAAAATATACTCTTACAAATAATCGGTTATTCTTGACCGCCTCTGACTCTATAAAAATCGGAATCTTAGAAGGATATACATCAAACATCAATCCCGTCTCGAATGCTTTCACATATTTATCAAATGCTCCCATCGCTATGTGAGCGCCTATCTTGCCTTGTAGTCCTGCTCTGACTGACATCTCATCGAATCCTTTGAGAAATGATGACCTGCCGCTTATAGAACTCACATTAAGAAACTGTGCATCATTCTCACCATCATACCTCACACTATTCAGCACTGGCCTCATCTGATTATCAATTATCTCTACCTCTATAACGTCTATGTAATATGGCTTCATAAGTGCAATGGATGGACCTATCTCATAGGTATACCCCACAGCGACACCTCTCCTCTTCTCTTTCTCTGATAGATACTTCTTAACACCTACACCAGCCCTAAGGTTGAAGAATGAGTTGATCTTTCCGAAAGTAAACGTACCAGAACCACCGATATTGGATATTCTTGATTGTGTCTTTTCTCTCGGATCTTTGGTAAATCCTAATTCTACCTGGTAGTAGTTAGTCTTATTATAAGCTTTAATTTTTCCTGAATTGTATGCGATAGCAGCACCATTCTCGTGTAATCTCAGATCAAGGGACCATTCTTGCTTATAGATTATACCTTTCCAGTCCACTTCAACTAACTTGGGCTGTATAACCCTCTGACTAACAGTAGACTGTAAGAAAATAAATAAAGCAGGTATGATTAGTAGGTATCTGATAATGATCTTGATTTATAAGTCATTACAATATATAGCTATTTTATAAATTATGTAAGGCACTTAAGTCTCTATATGACTTTAGGTGGAGAATATAGCAATACAGTTCAGTTATCAACCAACGATACTATTTACAATTTATAATTAATAGTTAGCCATTAAATCAACCATTAACCATTTATAATTAACCATTAACCATCAATAATTAACCATTAATACTAAGGCGCTGTTCTGATCGTTGTCATCCTGTTGATCCAGCAACCTATTTTATAGCTGTCACCGACCTTAAGAGTTCTCTGGAATACATCCCCAGTACTCGGCATATATTGCTTGTAAGTGTTGATCAATTTTCTTGCTTCTTCAGATACGAGAGGATCTTTGAGGGCTTTCTCCCACATATCTATTGCTACCCATGTCACCACTTGACTATCCCACCCCGTCCCAGGCCCACATAATGGCCCACTGGATGCATAGAGCTTACCTATGAGCAGGTATGGCTCACCAGAACTGGGATTGAGTTCAGCTGCTTGTAGTGCATACTTTCTTGATTTTGGAAAATCTTTGATATCTCCGTAATATAATTTAGAAATGAGAAGTGTATACTTCGCTTTCTTTTGTATATCATCAGTTTCATTGACATATTCGTCAAATAATTTTACCGCTTCGAAATACTGTCCACTTTCATAAGCATTATAGGCCAATCTTAATTTCCCCGGAGGTGGTGGTGGCGTATAACATTTTTCGTCCTTGGCGGCCTTAGCCTCTATTACACTTTCTGATGATGGATCACATCCACCCCACAGTAATCTTCCATATGCCGTATTAATAATCTCACAATCATCAGGATTATCTCTTAAGATAGCGATATACTTTTTCTCGAAGTAAGCACAATCATATAATCCCTGCACCGCTTCCAGATTTTCTAATCTTGCCGGTGCATAATTATTGATGACATTCCAAGCTTCTTTGTTCTTACCACTTGCCATTCCATATTCTATCGCATCCATCATATAGCCAGTGTATAGCCTGCCTTCTTCTACACTTATTTCTTTGGCGATTATCTTATCCGTCAGTATTTTAGTGAATGGATTAATAACAAAGTAATCAGTTGTTTTTTTCTTGGCATCTACAGCTTCCTTAAATAAGGCATATATCTCGTCATCCGTTGCTTCCGTATTATAGTAGTAATAATAGTCGAATGCCTTACGTCCTGCTACATACGCTGGTTGTCCATAGCACTCTATACGCTTATCATAGATCATCATTATAGTATCCACATATGCAGATTTTAATGCAGGATTACTCTCGTTTTCGTATTTGTTCTTATAGATCGCGAGACCATCTTCAAACTGATACTTGATAACTCCATTAGCCGCAGGAGCTCCATAATAGGCGACTTTCCATAGCGGAAATGCTTCATCATAGTTACCTTGCTTTATCTGATCTTTATATAATACATAAGCTGTCTCTACCTCATCTCTCTCTCTACTACTTAATTCATCTAGGGTCGTACATGGATTCTTGTCTACAACTTCCTGAGGTTCAGGTATCTGTTCTTCTACTACAGCTACCGTCTCTGATACCTTAGGAGTACAAGCGATAAGGAATAATATTGTATAAATGAAAGATATTAGAATAGGCTTTCTCATAGATTATCAGTTAATTTAAGTTGTAAAGATAATAATAGCTACGCTATACAATTCTTAATCTTTTGATAATTAGAATATAACAACATATAAAGCATATGAAAAAGAAGAAAATACTTGTACTAACCGGCGGCGGTGATTGTCCCGGGCTCAATGCCGTCATCAGAGGCATCTACAAAGCAGCAATGACCAATGGCGGATATGAGGTACATGGCTGCATAGAAGCATTTAATGGACTACTCAAAGATCCTGTAGAAATAGTCAAACTCACTAAGAAAATGGTCGGCGGCATACATGTCAAAGGCGGTACTATACTTAAGACAACGAATAAGGGCAACCCATTAGAATTTCCGATACTCAAAAAAGATGGTAGCTACGAGTACAAGGATATCACCAAGTCACTGATCAAGAAGATCAAGAAATTAGGTTTTGAAGCTGTCATTAATATAGGTGGAGATGGATCTCAGAAGATATCTCAGGCGCTATATGAGAAAGGTCTTAATATCATAGGTGTCCCTAAGACCATCGATAATGATCTCTCAGCTACAGATCTCACTTTCGGCTTTAGCACAGCAGTACAGATTGCTACAGAAGCATTCGATAAGCTGGTCACTACTGCCGAGAGTCATAACAGAGTGATGATCATGGAAGTAATGGGCAGAGATGCCGGATGGATAGCGCTACACACGGCTATAGCTGGTGGTTCTGAGATATGTCTCATACCCGAGATTCCTTTTGATATAGATGTCGTCGCTAAGAAAATAAATAAACGCTACACCAAAGGAAAGGGCTTCGTCAATATCGTCATTGCCGAAGGTGCCAAGATCAATGACAAAATAGTGGGCAAACATGCCGAAGGTGATGCTAATATCAAACTAGGCGGTGTAGGTAATGCACTAAGACAAGCGCTGGAGCAAGGTGGATGTAAGGCCGATATAAGAGTGACAGTCCTCGGCCATACACAGAGAGGAGGCACTCCAGTTGCTTTTGATAGGATACTCGCTACAGCATTTGGTGTCAAAGCATTTGAACTCGTCAAGGATAAAAAATATGGTAAGATGGTCAGCTACACTAACAACGACATCACAGAGACGACACTGGTGGAAGCTATCAAATCTTATAACTATGTCAATGAGGACCACTACCTTATCAAAACAGCTAAAGCATTAAATATCAGCTTCGGAGAGTCACCCTAAAGAGGTAATTATAATGTCTCCGTAAGGACATATAACAAAAATATCATATGTTAGAGTTATTTTATTTAACAACCAAAAAACATCTATTATGAGAAAACAATTACTCGCATTAAGTTTCTTTTGCTTATTAGGTACTATGGCTATGGGGCAAACACAATTCGGAGCCGGTATCAGTTACTTCAAATAGATAGAGGGAAGCATTTTACAAATGCTTCCCTCTATCAAATATTTTTAAAAATTCAGTAATTCTTACTTGGCGTATCTGATCGTAACCGTCTCTCCTATCCAGCAACCTACTTTGGTAGAGTCCCCTTCTTTGAACCCTTGCATGAATCCATCTTCTCCAC
>CALLAG010000420.1 GCA_938002705.1 uncultured Saprospiraceae bacterium
CTCAGAATGGAAGGTGCTATGAGAACGATCAAGTTTGCACTGGGTGAAAACCCGATGCGTGTACATGGAGAGAGAAACGGTATCGTGCCCGCTACGAGAATGGGTATGGAGCAAGTATTCAGACTATCATTCGAAGAAGGAAAGGCTTACGCCAAAGCATGGAGTGATTATAAGGCTGGAAAAACTAAAGTTCCACCAGAATACGATCTCAGAAAACAGACGATGGCAGACATCCTATCAGGCGATATTATGATACACTGTCACTCATACAGAGCAGATGAGATCCTCATGCTTATGAATGTGCTCAAAGATTACGGTGTCGATAAGATCACATTTCAGCATGTCAATGAAGGCTTCAAAGTAGCTCCGGAGCTGGCAGAATTTGGAGCCTATGCTTCAGTATTTTCAGATTGGTGGGCATATAAGTTTGAGGTATATTATTCTACAGCATACAATGCAGCGATACTGACTAAGAATGGTGTCATCACATCTATTAATTCTGACTCACAAGAGCTGATCAGACACCTCTATCACGAAGCAGCCAAAGCTCAGAAATATGGAGGACTGACAGATAACGAAGCCCTCAGATTAATCACCATCAATCCTGCGATACAATTAGGGATAGATAAGCGAGTCGGAAGCATAGAAGAAGGTAAGGAAGGTGATGTTGTAATATTTAAGAATCACCCATTGTCAGTATACGCCATACCCCAATATACGATAGTAGACGGTGTTGTGAGATTTGATATCGCAGAAGATCCTGCTGATATGAGAGTAGATATAGATCCTGAAGAGACCATTCCAGCATTCTATGAGTCACATAAGCATAGTCACGGTGACCATGATCACGATCACTTACATAGTGACGAAGGTTGTCTGCAGGGAGCATTTGATTATTTATTAGAAGAAAAGAAGTAGAATGAAAAAGCAATTATATATATCCGCAATTGTAATAATTCTGTCCATTGTACAAATGAGTGGACAGCAGATAGAAAAATCATACACAGGTACCTTCTTACTCAAAGGTGGAAAATTAGAAACTGTATACACTGGTGTTATAGATGCCGATGTCCTGATAGAAGATGGTCTGATCAAAGAAGTAGCAGAAGATATCAGTCATCCAGGAGCTCAGCTTATAGATTGTAAGGGACTCATCATCTACCCTGGTATGATAGATTCAGGGACTAAGTTAGGTCTGGCAGAAATCAGTGCTGTGTCACTGACGCAAGATCATAATGAGATAGGAGAGTACACGCCACATATGGAAGCCCTCACGGCTGTCAATCCTAACTCAGTCAATATACCTGTAACAAGAGTCAACGGAGTTACTACTGTACTCAGTGTGCCCTCAGGAGGTATGATGCCGGGTAAGGCGGCACTTATCAATCTACAAGGATACACACCAGATCAGATGTATGCGGGATTCAAAGGTGTGGTATTGAATTTTCCAAGTACAGGTAAGCGAGGAAGATGGGATAGACGATCAGAAGAAGATATCAAGAAAGCCGATGAGAAAGCAAAGAAAAATCTAAAGAAGTATTGGGATAACGCTAAGATACATGCGCAGATGGCTTCGAAAGGCGAAACAAAGTATAATCCGCAGTATGAAGCATTAGCGCCAGTGGTCAATAATGAAGCACCACTAATGATTAGAGTCAATAAAAAATCTGATATCCTAGCCGCTCTTAAGTGGGTCAATGAGAACGAGATCAAAGCGATATTCACTGGAGTCTCTGAAGGGTACCGTGTAGCTGATAGTTTGGCTAAGTATGATATACCTGTCATCACAGGTCCTATCTTAGATAACCCATCGAGAGCATCAGACAAGTATGATAGCGCTTACGCTAATGCAGGCATCATGCAGAAAGTCGGCGTCAAAGTAGCAATACAAACTGGTGAGACAGAGAATGTCAGAAACTTGCCTTACAATGCAGCATTCGCGGCAGCATATGGTATGGGATGGAGAGAAGCATTCAAGGCAGTGACAGTTGTACCTGCGGAGATGTTCGGTATATTAGATAAAGTTGGAACAATAGAGAGAGGTAAGATTGCTAATGTATTCGTCACAGACGGTGATCCATTCGAGACGAAGACTCAGGTCAAGCACCTCTTCATTAATGGATATAAGATCCCACTGGAGAGTAGACATACATTATTATATAATGAATTTTTGGACAGAGATCCAGGTTTAAGTAAATAGTTGTGGCCCCATAGAATTTTACCGATTAGGGCAATTAGTTAGCACCTAAGTTTATTACTTGGAGGACGTTAAACGGCCTTAGCCATTTTAGGTAAATCAGTTATTTATAGCGTTAAAAATAGGCGCAGTGTTTGACGACTGAAAGGAGGAGTTTGCGAATATTTAGCTATCAATAATTTATTTGACGTTAAGAAATGGGTAAAGCCTTGACTTTTTTGTATCGTTTTTGTGTTAAGACAAAAATGATAGCCTTTCCGGCGAGGAAAATGCCGAAAATAAGCTACTATATAATTATATTTTAAAGAATTATGTATAGTAGAGCATCCATGTATAATGAATAATAAGTACTTAAGCTTAGCATTACGGTATTAATGTGTGCAACTTAAATAAGATATTCATAATTTTTATAAAAAAGAAATAGATAAAAATGAAACCCTTATTCATAGTGATAGAAGGCATAGACGGCTGTGGCAAAACAACACAGATAGAACTACTCAAAAACAGATTCAAATCCAATAATCAAAAAGTCATAGAAACGGCAGAACCAACAGATGGTCCCATAGGCTCACTCATCCGTAATATCATGAAGGGCCGCATACAGACAGATCAGTCTACGATAGCAGCACTATTCGCCGCGGACAGATTAGATCACATCAATAACCCTGTCAATGGTATGCTCAAGAAAAGAGAAGAAGGCTATAACATCATCTGCAGCCGATACTACTTCTCCAAGTATGCATTCCAAAGCGAATACGTCCCCATAGAATGGCTCGTCTCTATGAACAGCCTATCCAAGAATTATATCCAAGCCGACTACACTTTCTATATCAATGTAGATCCTAAAGTCTGCATAGAAAGAATCTCCACAGGCAGATCAGAAATAGAAATGTATGAGAACATAGACAAACTCACTAAGACACACGAAGCTTTCTTAAAGCACTTCAAAGATCATGGAGAAGGAGAGAACATACATCTCATCGACGGACATCAGAGTATAGAAGCAATTAGTGATGAGATCTGGGGTATTGTGGGGGCGGGGTAAAGGACGTTCTCGCTCTTTGAAGTCACAGACTTAAAAGTAATATTGTCATTAAGGAATAACGATTATAAATTTTCTAAATGATCTATTGGTAATTAAAATTAGAGTTTGGCTTGTATCAAGGAAGAAGCTAAATCCTAAAATATGAGAACTTTAAAACGAATAATCAAGATTCACGAAATAAAGAAATTCTTCTTATAAAGCAATCAAAACATGATCTGGGATTAACGCAAGAAGAATTAACTAGTAGAAGCGGAACTACGAAGCATTATATATCTCGTGTAGAAAACAACAAGACTGGAATAGAACTATCAACATTAAAAAAGATAATAGAAGGAGGACTCGGACGTAGAATGAATATCAGCATTCTATAGAGCGAATGCCTTCCGCTCTATGAAGTCTGTAGCTTTATAGTAAAGTCGTAACTATAATCAGATAGTTGGATCGGACTTAAGTAATTATTCCATATTCGAATATGGAATATGAGTTGTTATTTTACAAGTCACTTTAAGTCATGTATATGTAGTATTCTCTCATTAATACCAATACCTACTCCCCCAAAATAGCAGCAATAATCCTCTGTACCCCTTCCGCCAACCTCTCCCGCGGACAAGCCAAATTAAGCCGTATGTACCCATCTGCATTAGCAACAAACATATCTCCACCTTCCAGTAATACACCAGCATTCCGTGCAAAAAATAAAGTCAAGTTTTCATTAGCAGAGACGTAGGCCCTGACATTTACCCAAGCCAGATAAGTCGATTCTGCTATGACGAATTTTGTGAGTGGTAAGTGCTTATCCAGTTGTTCTTTGAGGTAGCTAAAGTTGCCATTTAAGTAAGCTGTTAATTCTGATAGCCAATCATGGCCATGCGTGTAAGCTGCTTGAGCGGCAACGATGCTAAGTGGATTTTCTATCGGTAGATAGTTCTC
>CALLAG010000421.1 GCA_938002705.1 uncultured Saprospiraceae bacterium
AAAGTACCAATCCTGATCATTCTTGAATAAGACGATATTTTCTTTCCACACAGTATCAGCTTCCACCATAGTATATCCTATACTGCTGTAGTACACATCACTCTTTTTACTCCATTGCTCATAAGTCTGTTGTCCTTCCTCCGCATCATTAGTCCTCTTCCAATCTCCAACTAACCAATCAAATGAAGGGACTACAGCAACAGGGTTAGCAACGACATCCTTAGTAGGCTTATCCTTGCATCCTGTGATAGCGAAAAAAAATAGAAGTGGTAGTAATGCACGAGCCATGGTAATGCTTTTTAGATTTCCTTTAATCCTTTATTCCTTTAATCCTTTATTTACCCTTACTACCTTATGCCTTTAAGCCCGGATTACATTAGTAACTAGTAACTAAAAACCAGTAACTAACCCCTACATATTCCGACGATACTTACCCCCAACTTCAAAAAGCGAATTAGTAATCTGCCCAAGCGAACAATACTTACATACTTCCATTAATGCTTCGAACAAGTTTTCATTATTGATAGCCTTGTGCTGTAGAGATCTTAAGAGTGATTTAGATTTTTCTTCGTGTGCTTTGTTTAAGTTTTCTACAGTAACGATCTGCTCTTGCTTTTCTTCTTCTGTGGCTCTGATGACTTCTGACGGTATGACAGTCGGCGAGCCCTTACTGCTTAAGAAAGTATTGACACCTACGATAGGGTACTCACCACTATGCTTAAGATGCTCATAGTGCATGCTTTCTTCTTGTATCTTACTACGCTGGTACATTGTCTCCATAGCCCCGAGTACACCACCACGTTCTGTGATACTATCGAATTCGCTAAGGACAGCTTCTTCTACTAAGTCGGTGAGCTCTTCGATTATAAATGAACCCTGCAGTGGGTTTTCATTTTTTGCTAAGCCCAGTTCTTTGTTGATGATGAGTTGTATCGCCATCGCTCTTCTTACAGAATCCTCAGTAGGGGTTGTGATGGCTTCATCGTAAGCATTGGTATGTAGTGAGTTACAGTTGTCATATATCGCATAGAGTGCCTGTAATGTAGTACGGATATCGTTTAAGTCGATCTCTTGTGCATGCAGTGATCTCCCTGATGTCTGTATGTGATACTTGAGCATCTGTGCTCTGGCATTAGCGCCGTATTTATGCTTGAGTGCTTTGGCCCATATTTTTCTTGCGACTCTTCCTATGACAGAGTATTCTGGATCGACACCATTAGAGAAGAAGAATGATAAGTTAGGTCCGAATTTATTAATGTCCATACCTCTGCTGAGGTAGTATTCTATATATGTAAATCCATTAGCGAGAGTAAATGCCAATTGTGTCAACGGATTAGCACCTGCTTCTGCGATATGGTATCCTGAGATAGAAACGGAATAAAAATTTCTGACGTTTTCATTTATAAAATACTCCTGTACATCACCCATCAATCTCAGTGCAAATTCTGTAGAGAATATACATGTGTTCTGTGCTTGATCTTCCTTGAGTATATCTGCTTGTACGGTACCTCTTACTCTGGATAGAGTGTCTGTTTTTATTTTCTCGTATACATCAGCATCTAAGACTTGATCACCAGTGACACCGAGTAGCATCAGTCCTAATCCGTCATTGCCTTCTGGGAGGTCTCCACTATATTTGGGTCTGTCTTTTCCTTTATATATTTCAGCAATCTTGTTATTGATATCTGACTCTAATCCATTTTCTTTGATATACAATTCGCATTGCTGATCTATGGCTGCATTAAGGAAGAATCCAAGTAGCATCGGAGCTGGTCCATTGATAGTCATACTCACTGATGTCATTGAGTCAGCCAGATTAAATCCTGAGTAGAGCTTCTTAGCATCATCAAGGCAGCATACGGACACACCAGCGTTACCTATTTTGCCATAGATATCAGGTCTGTACCCAGGGTCATGACCATAAAGCGTCACTGAGTCAAATGCTGTAGAGAGTCTCTTAGCGGGTAGTCCAAGACTTACATAATGAAATCTCTTATTAGTCCTCTCTGGTCCACCTTCTCCGGCGAACATTCTAGTAGGATCCTCACCTTGTCTCTTGAATGGATATAGGCCAGCTGTGTAAGGAAACTCTCCTGGGACATTTTCTTGTAGGCTCCATCTTAGGATCTCTCCCCAAGCTTGGTATTTAGGTAGAGATACTTTTGGTATATCAGAATGAGACAGTGACTTAGTATGTGTGTCTATATTTATTTCTTTATCTCTTACTTTAAATGTAAAAACAGGATCTGTATATTTTTTCTTTTTGGCATCCCATTGGGTTATTACCTCCCAGTTGTAAGGATCCAGATTCATTTTGACTCTATCGAATTCTTTATACAATAGACTTAAAAATTCTTGATCTCCCTCTGTGGTTTCTGCTAAGCCTACTTTGCTGAGAGCAGGTGCTGATCCAGAGACAGATTCTACCGTTTTATAGATGCCGTATAATTTCTGAGCGACTTCTACTTGTGTTAGTGTTTTCTCATCATAGCTTCTGTTGTTCTCTGCAATCTCAGACAGATAACGGACACGTGCCGGCGGTATGATAAATAT
>CALLAG010000422.1 GCA_938002705.1 uncultured Saprospiraceae bacterium
AGCTTCCTGATTAATAGAATGTAGAGTGAATCTGGAATAGATATAGTCGAAATAACTTTCATGAGAAAAACTTGTAAAATCGTGGGCTTTAAAGTCAATATTTAATTTTTCTTTTTTCTCGTTGAGAAATCCAATTTCTTCTTCACATTGATCTAATGCGGTGATGGCTATATCTCTATTTTCTATGAAGAAAAAAGCATCTCTCGCATTGCCGCATCCTAATTCTAAAAGCTTTGTACCATCCTGAATAAAGGGTAATATAAATTCGCCAAACGGACTCGGCTTATCAAAAAATCTATTTTTAGCATAGAATGATTCCCAGTATTTCTTTTCGTCTATTTCCATCATAATAATTTCTATCTAATAAATAGATAACTGCTTGATCTACCTAATTTTTAAGTATTAAAATAATATTTAATATAAAGATGTTAATTATTATTGATCTACTAACTATATAACTCACTTTATTCAGTATAGATTGAATATTCTGGCGAGTTAATAGGTCAAACCTTTAGCTATTTAGCAATTGGATTGTAATTGTCAAGACATTTATTGGTAACCACTATACACCAGTTTTTGTCTCCTAAATGATTGATAATCAATCTTCTCAAATGCAATAGTAATCTATGGCGCTGCTTCAGATTGTTAGAGTTGTTTTGATTCTAAGCGTTTAGATAAATACACTATCTTTATGATGACTCCCGATATTATAAAACTGAAATAATGACACCTTACACCATACCAAAAGTAATAGCAGAGATAGGCTGTAACCACAAAGGTGATATGGACATTGCTAAAGAGCTGATTCTACTTGCTAAAGAATGTAAGGTCGATTATGCTAAGTTCCAAAAGAGAAATCCTAAAGAATTACTCACAGCAGAGCAGTATGATGCACCACATGGCGTGCCTTACAATGCATACGGTACCAGTTACGGAGCCCATCGAGAGTTTTTAGAATTTGATATAGATCAGCACAGAGAATTGAAATCCTATGCAGAGTCTATCGGTATAGGCTATGCTACTTCCGTGTGGGATATGACATCTGCAGCAGAAATCGCAAGCTTACAACCCGATTTTATTAAGATACCTTCAGCATGTAATAATCATACAGAGATGTTAGCCTATCTCAGAGATAGCTATAAGGGGCAGATACATATCTCATTAGGCATGACTATCAGAGAAGAGGAAGCAGCTATTCTTGACTTGTTTGAGGGGTATGAGGATAGGCTTGTGATGTACAGCTGTACATCAGGATACCCAGTACCGTTTGATAATGTCTGCTTATTAGAGATTAAGAGAATTATAGAAATGTATGGAGATAGAATCGGTGCTGTAGGGTTCTCAGGTCATCACTTAGGTATCGCTATCGACATTGCAGCATATACATTAGGGGCTCAGTGGATAGAGCGACACTTTACTAAGGATAGAACTTGGAAGGGCACTGACCATGCAGCATCACTGGAGGCGGCTGGGTTATCTAAGTTAGTCAGAGACTTGAAGGCTACTCATGCGGCATTAACATATAAGTCAGAAGATATCTTAGATATAGAAAAAGAGCAGAGAGAAAAATTGAAATATCGTATTCAAAATTAAGACTATCAGTACAATCGCATTTATACCAGCAAGATGTGGCTCTAAGTCCATCCCACTCAAGAATATTAAAGACTTCTGTGGAAAGCCTATGATAGCTTGGTCATTAGAGGCTATAGCTAAGGTCGATCGCATAGACAGAATAGTCGTGGCTACCGACTGCTCGCAGATAGCTGATGTCGTCATGGCGATGTCACTGAGTAATGTAGAAGTGTATCGTCGATCTTCAGATAATGCACAAGATCATTCTTCTACAGAATCTGTCATGCTTGAGTTTATCGATGCTGATGATAAGATAGATGGTAATGATACATTTCTATTGGTGCAAGCGACATCAGTATTCACCACCGCTGATGATATCAATCGAGGCTTAGATGCTATGGATGATGACTCTACGGATAGTGTCCTTAGTTGTATAGAGTCACAACAGTTTTTCTGGTCTCATGAGGGCAAAGCATTAAATTATGACTACAAGCAAAGGCCTCGCCGTCAGGACTTTAGAGGGCAATTAGTAGAGAATGGTGCTTTCTATATCAATAAGGTCCGATCAATAATGGAAACTAAGAATCGCTTATCAGGCAAGATCAAACCCGTAGTAATGCCATCGTATACGAGCATAGAGTTAGACGAGCCAGAAGACTGGATAGTAGCAGAAAGTATAATGGAAAAGTTGTTGAAAGCGGGATCTAAATAGTTAAGACTAAGTCGAAATTTCATTTTATAATCTACTAATTAATTACCATCTACCTTATAAGGCTTATGATCACCGAACATAGGTTGAGCCTGATCTTTTTTAGAAAGGATCATAGCTTCCTTCGGAACAATCCAAGCAATATCTAAAGACTTGTCAAGTGGATTGACACCATGTTCACTTTCTTTATGGTATAGATTATCGCATTTATAATTAAAGACTGCAGTTTTACTTAATGTCACAAAGCCATGAGCAAATCCTCTCGGGATGAGTAGCTGTTTTTTATTTTTCTGACTGAGGATAATACTATAGAAAGAGCCATAAGTTTCTTCCTCTTCTCTCATATCTAATACGACATCTAAGACCTCTCCTTTAGTGACTCTTACGAGTTTGCATTGCCCATG
>CALLAG010000423.1 GCA_938002705.1 uncultured Saprospiraceae bacterium
TAGGAAGATTATCTACAGATGCTGATGGTGATGGTGGCAATGAAGCTGTCAATACTACAGCTCCTAACAAGCTTAACATATCTTCTCTTTACGGATATAAGATCGTTAAGAATCTTGCATTATCAGCTAATGCATCTTACAATACAGCATTAATAGGAAACTCTGCTATAGGTGATTCTATTACCACTGACAAAGTATTTAACAATCCTGGTGATTTAGATTTAGGTATTGGTGTTACATGGACTCCAACTCCAGATTTCTTCTTGATGGTACACCCTCTTAACTATCACTGGAAGTTTGGTAAGAATCCTGATTTTGCAAGTGCAGCAGGTGCTAAAATTAAAGCGGGATACACAAGAGAATTAATCAAAGGTGTGTCTTGGTTATCAAACCTTGAAGGATTCTACGCTTACGGAGATGCAGGTATCAATGAAGTAACGATGGACCCTAGACCAAGTGCTTCATGGTATGAGTGGACTAACACATTTGCTTTTTCTGTATGGAAAGGTATCGGTGTAGGTTTAACTTACGGTATCAGAAGAGCTGATTCTGAAATACAAGAAACTCAGACAAGATATAACGTAGGACTTTCTTATACTCTATAGAATAAGAATTGTACAATACAAATATTATAAGCCAAGCAGCAATGCTTGGCTTTTTTTATGGATAAGAAATCGTTAAAGTCTAATCATATAAGGATAAATTATATATATGGATGGCTATATTTGCAGCTGAGCTTATCAAGACTCCATTATGAGTAATTTATTTTTTATAAAAAAGAAGAATATCATGAAACAAACAATTCTATGCATCACAATACTGTGCCTATCTGTCACTATGATGATGTCCCAATCCATACTAGAGCTCCAAGAAATGCAAGTCGAAAAAAAGGCATCTATAGCAGATCTGCAATCTAAGATAGACGGCATCCAAAAAGAAGTAGATGGATTACAGATAGAAATAGACAAACTATCAGGCTGGAGAAAAGGCGTCAATGGACTATTAGGATTTGATCTATCTAATTCTAATGGATGGGTAGCTAACCCTAACCCTGATGCTAAGGCAACATCTCTTAACATAGGCCTCACAGGATACCTCCTTAATGATAAAGAGAAAACATTCTGGCATAACAAAGGTATCATCCAGAAAGCGTGGCAAGATGTAGACAGAAGCGATGCTGATAGTACAGTAGATGGTGATGGCCTATTCGATAATGGAACTGTAGATATATTAAATCTCTCTTCACTAGCCGGATATAAACTAACTGAAACACTAGCGGCATCAGGCTTAGCTGAGCTTAATACATCAATAGAAAACTTCCTTAATCCAGGGACATTGGATATAGGTGTAGGTGTAACGTGGTTACCCCTTAAGAACCTGACAGTTGTAGCTCATCCATTGAACTATCACTTCGCATTCTCAGGTATAGATGGCTTAGAGTCCACAGGGTCTATAGGAGCTAAGTTTAGAGTAGATTACTTTAATGATTTCTTCGTATCAGGAGTAGGAGTTAACTGGACTACCACGCTTACAGGATTCATTCCTTATTCTGATAAGAAAAGTATAGCTACTCTTCCAGATGGTACAGAGTTCTCAGCAGGACTGACTGAGTATTCTTGGATTAATACGCTATCGTTCAAAGTATGGCAAGGGATCGGTGTAGGAATAGGCTGGGGATTACGTAATTCAAAATTTGAATCATCAAGTACTCAGTCATACACGACCTTAGGATTGTCTTATGGGTTCTAATTCACTCAAAATCAAAATATAAATTGAAGCCCGTTCATTATTGGACGGGCTTTTTTAATTTTACATCATGAGTACAACAGAAAAAAAACTCTTTCTTCTCGATGGTAATGCTTTAGTATACAGAGCTCACTATGCTTTTATCAATAGACCACTGATCAACTCCAAAGGGATCAATACCTCCGCTATAACTGGATTCGTCAGAACATTATGGGAGATACTGAAGAAACAAAAGCCTAGCCACATAGCTGTAGCTTTCGATCCACATGGCAAAACCTTCAGGCATGAAGAATACGAACCTTACAAGGCCAATCGTGATGCACAGCCAGAAGATATTACGATAGCATTTCCTTATATAAAAAAAATCGTTGAGGGATTTAACATACCGATCGTCATCGTAGATAATTATGAAGCAGATGATACGATAGGTACATTAGCTAAGCAAGCCGAGAAAGAAGGCTTTACAGTGTACATGGTCACACCTGATAAGGACTATGCCCAGTTAGTATCTGAGAATATATTCATGTACAAGCCATCACGCCAGGGTAATGGCGTAGAGATATTAGGCGTACCAGAGGTATTAGAGAAGTTTGATGTAGAGAATGTACTACAAGTTATAGACATCTTAGGACTACAAGGTGATTCTGTAGATAATATACCAGGCATACCAGGCATAGGTGCTAAGACAGCCGTCAAGTTACTCAAGCTATATAACAGTGTGGAAGGCCTCATAGAAAATGTAGATAAACTAAAAGGGAAGCAAAAAGAAAACGTAATAAATTTTACAGAGCAAGGATTATTATCCAAAAGACTAGCAACTATTAAGTTAGATGTCCCCATCCAGTTCGATGCAGAAAAATACATTGTAGACCCCATCAATCATGATGCATTATCAGAAATATTTAAGGAACTCGAATTCCGAACTTTAGCGACGTCTATACTCGGAGAGTCAGCACCTACACAAGGCAATCTATTCGGTGCTGCAGTACCATCTACAATCGAGGCTAAGAAAAAACAAGTCGATACCTACTCCGTCTCTGATAATAACATAACTAACTCAGCTCATGAATATATACTAATACAGGACGTCGAGTCCATGAAGAAATTAGCAGCAGAATTATCAACACAGAAGATCATCTGCTTCGATACTGAGACCACAAGTATAGATGCTAACTTAGCAGAACTTGTAGGATTGGCTTTCTCTTACGAGAAAAATAAAGCTTACTATGTACCTGTCCCTGAAGACAAAACAGAAGCCTTAGCCATCGTCAACATATTCAAGACTGTACTCGAAGACGAAAGCATAGAAAAAATAGGTCAGAATATAAAGTACGATATCCTTATCCTCAAGTGGTATGATGTCATTGTCAAGGGTCGATACTTTGATACTATGATTGCCCACTATCTACTAGAGCCAGACTTAAGACATAAGCTTGACTTTATAGCCAGTGCATTACTTAATTATAAGATGGTACCTATAGAAAAACTCATAGGTAAGCGTGGCAAGAACCAACTGACGATGCGAGATATCGCCGTAGAGAAAGTATCAGACTATGCAGCAGAAGATGCAGATATAACACTCCAAGTCAAAACCATATTAGAAAAAGATCTCAAAAAAGAAGAACTCACAGACCTCTATTACAAGGTAGAAGAACCACTCATAGACGTACTCGCTCAGATAGAGTATGAAGGTGTACGATTAGACAAAGAATTTCTCGATAAGTACTCTATAGTATTAGGCGAGATGATCTTAGAACAGCAATCTGCAATACATGAAATCGCAGGAGTAGACTTCAATATATCAAGTCCTAAGCAAGTAGGAGAAGTCTTATTTGATAAACTAAAAATACCTTACCGATGGAGGAAGACCGCCTCAGGACAGTACTCTACAGATGTAGAAAAACTCAATGAGTTATCCTTTGATAATGAAATCGTCAAGAAGATACTAACCTACAGAAAATACTCCAAGCTCAAGTCTACATATGTAGATGCCCTCCCTCTTCTGATCAATCCTAAGACAGGCAGAGTACATAGTAACTTCAACCAAGCACGAGCGGCTACAGGAAGGCTTAGTTCTGAGAACCCTAATCTCCAGAACATTCCTATCAAAGATGATGCAGGAAGAGAGATAAGAAAAGCATTCCTTCCGAGAGATGAAGATCACATCTTACTGGCTGCGGATTACTCACAGATAGAGCTGCGACTGATCGCAGAGATCTCTGAAGATGCATTCATGATGGAAGCATTCCAGCAAGGCAAGGATTTCCACAAAGCAACTGCATCTAAGGTATACAATGTACCATTCGAAGAAGTGACGGCAGAACAAAGAAGAAATGCCAAAACTGTCAATTTCTCTATCATATATGGCGCAGGAGCGACTAATCTCTCTAAGCAACTCGGCCTTAAGAGAGCTGAAGCTAAAGAGCTAATAGATAATTATTTCTCACAGTTTAGCGGTCTTAAGAACTATATGACCAGTATCGTAGACACTGCTCGTGAGAAAGGCTACGTGACGACTCTTGCTGGCAGAAAAAGAATCCTAAGAGATATCAACTCTCGGAACGGTCTCGCAAGAAGTAACGCCGAGAGAATGGCGATCAATACACCGATACAAGGCTCCGCAGCAGATATGGTCAAGCTAGCCATGATAGATATCCATAAAGTACTCGCCGAGAAAAAGTACAAATCTAAGATGATACTTCAAGTACATGATGAATTAGTATTCGATGTATATAAGCCAGAATTAGAAGAGATCAGAGAATTAGTCATAAGACTCATGGTAGAAGCACTACCAGGTCTGAAAGTACCTATAGTTGTAGAAGCAGGAACTGGTAATAATTGGCTTGAGGCGCATTAATTAATGGTTAATGTTTAATTGTTAATGGTTAGTGGTTAGTGATACGGTCAGGAATGCAGCTCATTCTTATCAATATCTTAAGAATAATATAAATCTTCTCAAGCGCTATATATCTGTATAATATAATTTATACCTTGCGATTCTAATTAGTTCTTTATTTATTTAATACCGATGGCATTTTAAAAATGCATCGTGTATTATACCAATGTCATATGGTACTTTAAGTATCTATATTGGTATAACTTATCAAGAAAGGTGGAGGGAAATGGCCCTTTGAGACCTTGGCAACCAGCTATAATCATAGCACTGGTGCTAATTCCAACTCTTTATAACAAAGAGATAGATGAGTAACTGTAATACCTCTCTGTATTGTTGTTTCCACATATCCACTTTTTGATAATTTATAATTATAAAAAAATGGATAGTAAAAAATACAACTTCGAAACAAAAGCTATAAGAAGCCAAAGCAAACAGACTCACAATAGAGAACACTCTACCCCCTTATACCTGACCTCCAGTTTTACATTTGAGAATGCCGAGCAAGGCTCTGCTATATTCGGAGGTACAGAAGATGGTAATCTATACTCAAGATTCTCTAATCCCAATACACAAGAGTTCGTAGATAAGCTATGCTTACTGGAAAATTGCGAGGCTGGGATATCCACGGCATCAGGAATGGCAGCGGTATATACAAGCTTTGTAGCACTGCTCTCACAGGGAGACCATATACTCGCATCCAGAGACATCTTCGGCAATGCCTCATATATTATAACTCAGATACTTCCTAAGATGGGTGTAGAATATACACTCGTAGATGCTGATGATAATCAGGCCTGGAAGGAAGGCTTCCGTAATAATACCAGATTAGTCTACTTAGAGACACCATCTAATCCTACACTTAAGATAGCGGATATGCAATATATAGCAGACCTCTGTAAGCAGCATGGAGTCGTCTCTATAGTCGATAACTGCTTCGCTACACCTTACCTACAGACACCTGCAGAATTCGGGATAGATCTCGTCATACATTCTGCTACTAAGTATATAGATGGACAAGGCAGAGTATTAGGAGGTGCCATTGTAGGTAAGAAGGCCATAGTCGATCGATGTTATGAGTTCATAAGAAGAACTGGTGCTTGCCTCTCCCCATTTAATGCCTGGGTACTATCTAAGAGTCTGGAGACACTCTCTATACGTATGGAACGGCACTGTCATAATGCAGAATCTATAGCACACTGGTTAGAAGATAACGACAAGATATCATATGTCTCTTACCCATTCTTGGAGTCACATCCGCAACAGTCATTAGCTAAAAAGCAGATGAGACTAGGAGGAGGCTTAGTCGCATTCGAGATTAAGGGAGATACACAGCAAGCCATGAGTTTTATCAATAATCTAAACATCTTCAGCCTTACGGCAAATCTCGGAGACTCTAGAAGTATCGCTACACATCCTGCGTCTACAACTCACTCTAAGCTTAACACAGAAGAACAAAGAAAAATAGGAATCACACCAGGCTATATCAGACTCTCCGTAGGTCTAGAGAATATAGATGACCTCATACAAGATATAGATCACGCCTTAATCAAAATGAAGTAATACCCCATGGAAAAATATATACACCCTCAGCAATTTACATTAGAGTCAGGATCAATAATCAGTGATTTAGAAATTGCCTATAAGACTTATGGCAATATAAACTCGGAAAGAGATAATATCATCTGGGTATTCCACGCCATTTCTGGTGACAGTAATGTGCTAGACTGGTGGGCAGAACTTTTCGGAACTGATAAGTTATATGATCCTAAATCCTATTTTATCATATGTGCCAATACCTTAGGATCACCCTATGGGTCGACTAAGCCATTGGATTCTGCGTTTCCAAACTTTACAGTAAGAGACGTCGTACAGGCCCATATGCTATTAGCTGAAAAACTGGAAATTACTCATATCCACACTGCGATAGGTGGTTCTTTCGGTGGGTATCAAGCTTTAGAATTTGCCTATAGCTACACTGGAAAAATTAATCACCTCATATTATTAGCATCAAGTGCCAAAGAATCTGCTTGGGGTATTGCTATACATGAATCTCAGCGTATGGCCCTACAAGCTGATACGACATTCGGAGAAGTAGACGCCGGTATAGATGGTATGAAGGCTGCCAGAGCCATCGCCATGCTCACGTATAGAACGAGTGAAGATGTGATAGAAAAACAAACTGATTCTGAGAACACCATAGACAACTTCAAAGCCTCCTCTTACATCAATTATCATGGTGACAAATTCAGTAAAAGATTTGATGCACTCAGCTTTTACTATCTGACTAAGTGTATAGATACTCACAACATCGGCCGTAACAGAGGTGGTGAAGCCTTAGCGTTAAAGGAGATAGAGATACCTACTTTAGTTATAGGATTTGAGTCAGATAAGTTAGTCCCCATACGATTTCAGAAATTCATAGCAGAGCATCTACCTAATGCCATATTTAATGGTTTTGCATCAGAGTATGGGCATGATGGATTTCTCAAGGAAGGCAAAAAAATCACTCAGAGTATTCAAAATTTCTATTCTAATGCAAGTGCATACAAGGGTACTCAGAGAGTTGTGCTTAAGTTTGGTGGCACATCATTATATGGAGAGAAGCAACTAAGTAATGTCCTCAATATAGTCAAGGCGGCACAGTCACAAGATGCCTTAGCTATCATCGTATCTGCAAGAGGTAAGTCTACCACATTTCTTATAGAGTTATACGAAAGAGCCAAGCAAGGATTAGATTTTTCAGAAGCTTTTCTTTCATTTAAGGACTACTTACATAATGATACATTAGATCAAGATATTACATCAGAACTCACAGAGTTACACGCTGTGCTATCAGCCATCAGACTATTACAAGATGACAGCGAATCCGCTCATGATAGAGTCGTCGCCTACGGAGAGATCATCAGTGCTAAGAGCATAAGCGGATGGCTTAATGATAACGGTATCAAAGCAAAATTTATAGATGCAAGACAGATGATCTACACCGAAAAATTGCTGGATGAATTTGAACTAAACATGGAGAAGAGTCGTACTGCCACACAGAGTATCATATCAGACATAGCTACGGATACAGTAGCCATCATCACAGGTTATATAGCCAGTAGTGAGCATAACAAGACAGTTACACTAGGTAGAAATGGTAGTAATTATACCGCCTCATTAGTCGCTAATTTTATTCAAGCTAAAGAAATGCAAAACTGGACTGACGTAGATGGAATATACAGCGCTAACCCTAAGCAAGTAGACAACGCTGTAAAAATCAGTAACATGACCTACAGAGAAGCTAACGAGTTAGCTAATTTTGGTATGAAACTCCTACACCCAAAGACCATCTTGCCGCTGATGCAATCTAAGATCCCACTTGTCATTAAGAGCACACTTAACCTTGATGCAGCTGGTACACGTATAGACTATACAGGTGGTAAGAAGGGCATCAAAGCAGTCACAACAATAGAAGACATAAGCTTAGTCACCATAGAAGGATCAGAATTATCTCATAAGATCGGTATAGATGCCAGAATATTTACAGCATTACAGAGAAAAAATATTAATGTAAAAATGATATCTCAAGCGTCTTCTGAGAGAGGTATAGGCTTCGTCATATCATATGGCGATGCCACTACAGCAGAATTAGAACTCAATAAGGAATTCAAAAATGAATTAAGACTGCAGCAGATCTCCAGTATAAGGTTTAACAATGACATAGGTATCATATCTATAATCGGGAGACATAACTATGCTCTCGAAAAAGCCATATCTACACTCAGAAATAATAAAATATGGATGCACCTTATAAGCAACAGTATCTCTGGGGAGCTCATATCACTCGTTGTAGATAAGCAGAATGTAGACAAAGCAGCAAAACTGGTACATCATGAAATATTGATATAATGCAGTATTATCTAATGTCTACAGATAAATAGAAACTCAAATGTCATTAGCTAACAATAGTGGTTAAACTATCGTTAACACAGGCACCTTTATGGTCTAACTATTGTAATAGATATGTAGATTATTTACTTTCACTACAGAATTACTTAACAAAACTTATAAACTAATGAAGATACTTTCCTTTATAGCAATTATTGCAACTTTCGTCATGTCATCGGCTTTTAACTCACCATATAGCACAATCCCATCTGTAGAGCTCAAAACCCTCGATGGTAAGACAGTCAATATTAAAGATTACGTAGGTCAAGGAAAGATAACTGTAGTTAGTTTCTGGGCAACGTGGTGTAGCCCTTGTAAGAGAGAATTAGATGCTATCTCAGAAGTATATCCAGACTGGCAGGAAGATCACAATGTAGAGCTAATAGCTATTACGATAGATGACTCACGATCACTGGCCAAAGTACCAGCACTTATAGAAACTAAAGGATGGGAGTATACAGTACTCGCAGACGTCAAGCAAGAGCTTAAGAAAGCACTGAATTTTCAGACTGTTCCACAGACATTCTTATTAAATGAGAAAGGTGAGATAGTATATTCACACACAGGATACAGCCCAGGTGATGAGTACGAATTAGAAGAAAAAATAGTAGCATTAGCTAATTAATAGCTGATACACCTACGATATAGAAGCCACTTGAGAAAGTGGCTTTTTTTATACCCCTACTTAATAAAAACTTAGTAT
>CALLAG010000424.1 GCA_938002705.1 uncultured Saprospiraceae bacterium
TGCCTTTACTTTTAAAATGAGATTGAGTAATGCCTAAAAACGTGTTGTAGGTGGATTTCCTACAACTTATTTCTTATTAAGTCGTAATTATTTCTTTTTCGTAATAGCTTATCATAGACTTTAGTTCTTTGTTAAGCTCTAGTTCTGGTTCTATGCTGAACATGATGATATGCTGAGAAAAGTCTTCTTTGAGTGCTTCCTCGAATGTAGCAAATGCCTCTTTCTTATCGCCAGTAAGATACTGGGCTACACCTTTACAGTATAGTAAATCTGCTCCGAAAGTAAAGTCATCTGACTCGTCAAAAACTTCTAAAGCTTTTTCTTTCTTGCCCATCTTAATCAGAAAGGATACATACTCTGTCCAGTACTGACTTTGTTCTGGACCTATGGTAATAACTTCACCATAATAGAATTCTGCTTTATCAAATGCACCTATCGCATTATGAGCTTGCGCCATAGATAGGTAATAATCTTCGCAATTATCTTCTAAGGTTATCGCCTTATGATATGCATTGATCGCTTTATTCCAGTTATTCGCTTTGGCATAACATAATCCAAGCTTATAATATACCTCATCACTGTAAGGATCAAGCTTCAGAAGCTTGTTTAATATTATTCTGGCTTTATTGAGATTATCGAGTTCGTACTCACAATCTGCCATGTTAATTAGGACCTCCTCGTTGATGCCAAAAATCTCGAGGTATACTTGATATATATTTAGAGCTCTAAGATATTTCTTCTCTTGTATACAGATATCAGCACAATCGAGATAACCATTCTCAAAGTTCTTTTCTGTGATAAAAGAATATTCTAATGCGTCTATAGCTTCAGCATACTCTCCTGTACAAGATAATGCGTGACCTAAGTTATACCATGCGAGGTAAGAGAATGGTCTTTCGTTGATGACCATCTTATGGAACTCTATGCTAGCTTCGTAATTCTTAGATAACTGTACTGCAAATCCGATTCTTTCTATGGCTTCATCATTATCTAAGTCACATATAACAGACTTAGTTAATGACTCATACATACCATCGTAGTCTCTTACAACTTCTCTTATAAATGACTCGCTCAGGTATACATCAGAAAGATCATCTTTGGAGACGTATCTTTTAAGTTCTTCTAGAATATCGTTAGCACCTTGGATCTCTCCTTGGAATGCTAATATTCTAATCTTCAGTAATAATATATCGTGTTCGTAAGGGGAAATTTTCTCTGCCTTGTCTAAAACCTGAAGTGCAGTTGTATGATCATTAGTCTGGAATAATAACCTTGCTTTAATGATATAAAAGTCAGGTCTATATTCAAATTGTTCTAAGGCCATATCAGCCACTTCGATGGCTTTGACATATTGAAGCTCTTCTTCGTAAAATCTAATCAACTCTAAGAAAGTATTTTCGCTATATACTTTCTTAAGTCCTTTTTCGAAATCATGTTCGAAATCAGATAAGAGATTTAAAAAAGAGACATCTCTTTTGGTTCTATGTTCCATCAAAAGCTTTGGTATTAAGATTATAATGCGTCGTAAATATAACCAAATTAGACACTTTCAAAACTTATACAGAAATAAAATTTAAGGCCTATTTGCTATTTACAAAATCAATATGTGTAATCTATAGACTATTAAATCACTACGGTTTTGTATTCCTTTAGATATATAAAGTACTGAAAAGATTAATTCTCAAATCATAAACACATAAGCAATTTAACCTATCTGATTAGTACCGCAATAAGATTAATGTTATGTGCTACTCATACCTAATCTCTTGGTTCTACATTTGAATCATTGTAATTAAAAAAGCTGTAACAAATTAATTGCTACAGCTTACATACTTCTAACATATCTATACAAACTTATTGTAGCTACTTGTTCCTCTCGTCCCGACGCTTGATCTGTCTTATCATATCTTCTTTGAACTTTCTTTCGTACCTCCACAGCATGAGTGCTTTCTTGGCGCCGATGGTGCTTTTTATTTTTTCTACATATTTCTTTTTTATATCTAATTCTCTCTGCTGATACTCGAGTTGCTTTTCGATCATCTCAGAAGCTTCATCATCTGTTATGATTTCGAGATTATTTTCTCTTCTATCTTTTCTTTCTTTTTTTAGCTCTGCATTATACTCATTATACAATGGCCAGAATACCTGTGCTTCTCCTGGTGTAAGTTCCAGCTTATCTGATAGGTAAGCGATTTTTTTTGACTCCATTCTTTCTCTCGCTTTCTCTCTTCTCTCTTGCGATGAGAGCTGCAATGTGACAGAAAGCATAAGTATAGTGATTAGTAATAATCTCATAAGTGTATTTTATAATGTTTGATTTAACAATTCTAATTCTTCATCCGATAAGTCGCTGATAATTTCCTCCAGAATATATTCTTCTATTAACGTCTCTTCTTCATTCATTACAATTAGATCCGACAACATATAAGCATCTACCTCTTGTACATTGTCCTCATAGTAAGTGAGTATATCATCATCTGTAATTATTATATCCGATTCTACACTATTACCAGTTATTATGAGTACCATAATGAGTACAGTCGCAGCTATAGAGGTTATTCCTGTCCACATCTTTATTACGCGTGGATTAGTTATTTTTCTATTGGCTAATCGCTCAAAGTACTCTGGCGGTACTGTGTATGGATTATCTCTAGGGAGTGTCGCGAGTATCTTAGAATGCGACAATAATTCCTGACTGTGTTCTTCCTTACTGATACGGCTGATAATTCTATCAGGTAAGTTTTTGAAAAAATCATCTGGTAATTCCTTATTGGACATAATCGATATTATCTATTAAGTAAGTTTCTATTTTCTGTATAGCATGGTGATATGATGCTTTGAGTGACCCTACTGATATCTCTAGTACTTCAGCCATATCCTTATAGCTCATCTCATCATAATACCGTAATCTGAATACCTGCTTTTGTCTTTTGGGTAATATCTCTATCGCTCTGATTAGTGCTATCTGAATCTCATCACCATCAAAGTACTCATCAGCCTTAAGTGTATTCTCCAGATCACTGATACCATCTTCAGAATAGTAATTGCTGTTTCTCTTTTTCTTATTGATAAATGTGATGGCTTCGTTAGTAGCGATCCTATATAACCAAGTATACAGTTTGGATTCTTTCTTAAATTTTTTGATACCTCTATACACTTTGATAAATGCATTCTGAATAACATCATCTGCATCTTCATGGACATGAACCATCCTTCTGATGTGCCAGTAGAGCGGTTCCTGATATTTGACAATTAACTTCTTAAGACCTTCATCGAAAGTTACTTCGTTGTCTATGAGTTCAAGAATCTTGTTGTCAGATATTTTTTCCAATTACACTATTTGCTGTTGTACAGACATAAGACTTAGTAAGAAGCTTATGGTTTAATATAGCTATAAATTAGATTTAGCTTAATTGCATTGTAAGTGTGTGTATACACTTCCTTTACTTCACTCTAATGAATAACGGCCATTATGATACTATAGCAGTGTAGAGTCTATCTGCTCTGGCATTAGTCGTCAATGATGATTTATATATCAGCTATCTAACTGATTTTTCTCATTGGGGAATATAGCGATCGGCTTATGAGCTTTGGCCTCCTCAGGAGTCATAAGGGCATATGATATGATGATGACGATATCACCCAGCTCACACTTACGGGCTGCAGCACCATTAAGACAGATGATACCAGAATGTCTCTCACCAGGTATGACATAAGTCTCGAGTCTTTCACCATTATTATTATTGACGATCTGTACTCTTTCTCCTTCTATGATGTTAGAAGCTTCCATGAGTTCTTCGTCGATAGTTATGGATCCTACGTAATTAAGATTAGCCTGAGTAATAGTGGCTCTGTGGATTTTTGATTTGTGTATCTGCAATAACATGACACAAATTTATCAATCAATTAGTAAAATAGCTATACCTATATGTTTATTTCTCCTTTTAGGACCATATTATCTATCAGTCTTACTTCACCCGCCCATGCCGCAGTACATGCCACGACTGTTTGATGTTGTTCTACGTTAGTTACTTTATCCAAAGTACGTCCATCTACTATTGTAAAATATTCTGTCTTAAGACCTGCCTCATTAAGCATCGCTACAGCTTTAGTCTCTATAGTAGTTATAGATTCTGTCAGTATATTATCCTTGGCCCATAGCAAGGTCTTATATATGATGGGAGATATCTCTCTATGCTTTTCAGTAAGCCTTACATTACGGGAGCTCATCGCTAATCCATCATCTTCTCTTATAATAGGGCATACACGCAACTGTACATCGAGTTCCAAGCCCTTTATAACATATTGTATAATCGTAAATTGCTGAAAGTCTTTCTGGCCCATATATAGCTTGTCAGGCTCTACGATATCTATGAGTCGCTTGACAACCTGTACGACACCTTCGAAGTGGCCGGGCCTGTTAGGACCTTCCATAAGGTCAGTAAGGTGGACTATATCTATATACACATTAGTATTAAGATCAGGAGGATATATCTGAGATGGCAATGGTGCAAATAGATAGTCACAGCCATTCTTCTTAAGCAATTTGGCATCTTTAGCTAGATCCCTTGGGTACTTATCTAAGTCGTCTTTCTGGTTAAACTGTGTGGGATTGACGAATACACTCGCTACTGTAATATCATTTTCCTTGACAGATTGTTGTACTAATGACATATGACCTTCATGTAGTGCCCCCATCGTAGGTATAAATCCTATCGTAAGCGACTCTTCCTTGATTGTAGATAAATGCCTCTGTAGACTAGTTACCCTTTTTAGAATTCTCATATTATTAAAACGATTGCATCAGTATAAAAATTCATTATTCAAACCATTTTTTGAGGATATTCTCCGCTAGTTTATCTTTTGGAGTGTAGTCTTTTTCTATATAGCCTTCATGCCCTTTATCATTAGGAAACCATTTCCATAGAAAGCCTCCTGCCCAGAAATCTACTTTACTAAATACACTATACATAGCATCTAATGCATTAGCTTGAGCCTTTTCATTGACAGATAGTTTGTTGATTTTCTTTTCGAGTTCCCAGTTCTGATAGGTCGTCCCATCTACTGATAAGAAGCCGTATTCTGTAAATAGAATTGGCTTATTATATTTTTTGTTCGTTTTAGAAAGTTTTTTCACTACTGGATTCCATGCAGATTTTATTTTTTTGACTGATGGGTTGCTTTCATTGACGAGTGGAAAATAAGCGCTTATGCCTATATAATCTAGCAGATCCCAGAATGGTGCAGCTTCGTAGGCATCCCAGTTAGCCGAATATGTTAATTCTCCGCAGTAGACTTTCTTTATTTCTACTATAAGATCCCTCCAATACTGAGGTCTCTTCTGCACCGATTTTTTAAATTCAGTACCTATACAAAAAAGATCTAAATCATATGAAGAAGCGATATCAGCATAGAAAAGAATAAACTTCTTGTAATCTTCTTCCCACAGGGTCCACTCCTCCTCTGTCGAAAATTCTAAATCACCTGGCCATGATCCAGGAATATAGATCTGAGGCTTAAGAAAGATTTTTAAGTTATTTTCTTGCGCAAGCCTAATCGACTCTACTATACCCTTCTCTCTTTCTCCCCACCATTGTCTATCGAGATTATACTTTACGGAGGTACTCCCTAATCTTGTAAATCCATAAGGAACAAGGCATACCCATTCGGCATGGGTTTCTTTGATTCTTGGAAATGGATCTTCTGAGAATTCTGACGGCGGAGCGACAACAGATAAGCCATTAATCTTACCTGACTGCGCATGACTGACATTAGATAATAAGAAAGCTACTAATGTCACATAAAATATCTTTAAACTAAAAGTTTGTAATCTCTTCACCACTCTATTCATTATTGTCATTATATTGTAACGATGAAATTAAAGAATCTTTATGTAGCTGCAACCAGTCAGCATGTCGGAAAGACTACATCTACACTCGGTATCGCTTCAGGCTTCAAGAAAGCTAATATTAATACCGGCTATTGTAAGCCTGTAGGACAGCGCCATATAGAACTCAAAGGTAGTGTTGTAGATAAAGATGCTGTCTTATTTGCAGATCTTCTTAAGCTGGACATAGAACCTACGATACATAGTCCAGTAATTATAGGAAAAGGCGCAACAACAAGATTCCTCGAAGATCCTGATAAGTATGATCTCAAAAAATTAATTCTAAATGCAAGCCAAACGCTAAGCGAAAGTCATGATGCAGTTATATACGAAGGTACGGGACATCCTGGAGTAGGTTCTGTCGCTAATGTATCTAATGCTGACGTTGCTAAATTATTAGATGCTAAAGTTGTCATGGTTGTAGAAGGCGGTATAGGTAACACTATAGATCGACTTAATATGTCCATGGGGCTATTCCGAGAAGCAGATGTACCTATTATAGGCGTCATCATCAATAAGGTTATACCTGATAAGATGGAGATGGTCAAAGAGTACGTCGGTAAGTGGCTCGATAGAAAAAATCTGAAACTACTAGGCGTCGTGCCTTATGATAATACCTTAGGGTATCCACTACTATGGACGATCTCTAATTCTATTAATGGTACATTCGAGTTTTTCTCCGAGAGAGGTTTTAACAAAATAGAAAATATACTTCCTGGATCTGTTGTGGACCCATCACTACTCCAGAAGTCCAGTGACAACTTATTAGTCGTCAGCTCGCGAGTATTAGGCAAAGCCATCAATACCGTAAAGGAAATATCTGAATCATCAGGACTAGAAAAAACACCTCTATCTGGAATCATAGTCACTGGAGAAGGCAATATCTCCAAAGTATGTAAGCAATATATAGAAGAGCACAACATACCTGTAGTACGTACCATGCTAGACACATATGGTGTTGTCATCAAGATCAGTAAGCTCGAAGTAAAGATCATCAGAAGAACACCTTGGAAAATATCCAAAGCCATAGAACTCATTAATGAGAATGTAGACATCAAAGAAATGATCAGGTTACTAGGAGAATAAGTATCTGATATATCCAGATTAAATTATAAAAACAAAAAGCCCACTAAAAAATAGTGGGCCCCTTGATAAATTATTGAGTTGATTCTGTATGGAATATATTAGACCTATAGTACAATCACACCATCAGCCATAAATTTCAGTTCTTCTGTTGGCTCAGTTATTTTATCTATTTCTTCTTGCGGCAGTCCTTCATCTTCTGCATAGTGCTTAAGCTCATCCACAGGAGTCACTTCCTTATAAGCGACACCTTCTATAATTACTTTCTCACCAGAAAGATCTAATGGCATGAAGAATCCATAGTCTTTGAATTTGACAAAGATAGACTTGGCCTCATTACCATCTTCTGGTACAAGGTTCATCCAGCAACCCTTAACTTGACATACAGATTCTACCGTACCTTCTAGTTTAGTTTTTACTGAATCTTGGGTAGATAATTGAGTTAATAACTTATCTATATCGATGGCATTATCAGAGGTAATAGCAGCGCCATAAGTTTTTCCAGGTTCTGCAGGCTGAACAGCAGGCTTACACGCAACTATAGAAATCAATGCTAAAGCTGTGAAAATTATAAGCTTATTCATATTAGTTTTTTTATATGTTATGATTATTCAAATACTCTTGAAAATTAGTCTTCTTAAAGACATTGCAATATCGGTAATAAAATTATATATTTGCAGCCCTTTTTAAAAGAGAAAAGATATTTAAAATATTAATGAAACAATACGAAATAACATTCATCATCGATCCCGTTCTGCCAGGTGATGAATCCAAAAAGGCAGCCACAGCTTACGAAAAGCTGTTAAAAGATGAGAATTGTACCATCGTCAATGTAGACGACATCGGATTACAACAACTCGCTTATCCTATCAAAAAGAGACATTCTGGCATATACAAGTGTATCGAATTCCAAGCGGAAAACGGCGCAGCTATAGCTAAAGTGGAGCTTGCGATGAGAAGAGATTAGCGTATCATGAGATTCTTAACTATCAGTCTTGATAAATATGGTGTCAAGTACAATGAAGATAAGAGAAATGGTCTTATAGGTTCTAAGAAGTCTAAAAAAGACGACAAAGAAGAAGTTAAGGAAACAGTTGTAAAAGATGACCTTACACTCATAGAAGGTATAGACTACAAAGCTGGAAAGCTTCTTAAGACATCTGGCGTTAAGACTTACACTCAATTATCTGAGAGTTCTATAGAAGATATCAAGAATATCTTAGCTAAAGGAGGCTCTAATTATGCTAACATAGATCCTTCTACTTGGTCTAAGCAAGCATTATTAGCTGCAGCTGGCAAGTGGGCTGAACTTAACGATATGAAATTCAAATTAGTTAACGGAGAATCTTCTGAGGAAGAATAAAATTATATAGCTATGGCAACTAGAGATGAAATAAAATTTCTTAGTAATCCTAACATAGGATCTGACAACAAGAAATACTGCCGATTCAAAAAGTTCGGTATCAAGCATATAGACTACAGAGATCCTGATTTCTTATTACAATTCATTAATGAGCAAGGTAAATTACTACCTAGAAGAATCACGGGTAATTCACTAAAATATCAAAAGAAAGTCGCTGTCGCAGTGAAGAGAGCAAGACACCTTGCTATACTTCCTTATGTAGCTGATTTACTTAAATAAAATACAATTCTGATATGGAAATTATATTATTAGAAAACTTAGTAAACTTAGGTGATAAGCATGACATCGTCAGTGTTAAGCCTGGTTATGGTAGAAATTACCTTATCCCTAAAGGATTCGGAGTTATAGCTAATGCTACTAACAAAAGCAAACTCGACAAACTCAAGGAAGAAGAGAATAAGAAAGAGAATGCTAGAATAGAAGAGTACAAAGCAATGGCTGAAAAGATCAAAGGACAAACTGTCAAGATCGGTGTCAAGTCTGGAACTTCAGGTAAGATATTCGGTAAAGTAACTAACGTACAAGTCCTCGCTGCTCTTAAAGAAAACTTCGACATAGAGATAGAAAGAAAGAAAGTTGTTATGACTGAAGAGCCTACAGATATAGGTACTTACTCTGTACAAGTTAACTTCCACCCGGAAGTATCACAAGAGTTAACGATAGACCTTGTCAAAGAATAGCAAGTAAGTCTTACTTAAAAGAATATACTATACCGCTTTCACTTCATTGTGAAGGCGGTTTTTTTTATGCTCATATAGGAAGCGCCATTCTATAATACTCGATCCATGTTGATAGCGTTACGATTTACAATGGGAGAATTTATAGACTACTATCATTATAAATTTGGGATATAGGAGGTATATGTGATCCAAGCAGGCACTCGCTATCACTTAAACCCGTATTGGAATTTGCATTTCTTATACATAATTCAGGTTAAAACACTTCAATAACGCAATATCTACAGCTGAAACTGCTTAATAAAACACCATAGATTATAGCACAAAATGCAATCATAACAGATAATTCATTATGTATTGCAACCTATAGACCAATATGATACATATAGAAAACTTTTTAATAAGTTTTTTGTTAATAAAATAGACTATTGCAAATTTAGTGCATACCTTAGAGTTCAATTTAGTAAAAGACAAGCTTTTACACATATAACAGAACTTAATATCTCCTTTTTGGAGCCTTT
>CALLAG010000425.1 GCA_938002705.1 uncultured Saprospiraceae bacterium
GGAGTAGGTTTTTTTAAGGCTGGATTAAAGGATTAAAGGGTTAAGGGTGTAAAGGGTTAAAGGAGTAAGGGCTTAAAGGTTTAAGGGTGTAAAGGGTTAAGGGATTAAAGGTGTAAAGGATTAAGGGTGTAAAGGAGTAAAGGTGTAAGGGTGTAAAGGATTAAGGGTGTAGGGTGTAAGGGTGTAAAGGAATTAATAATTTATAATTAACAATTAACAATTAATAAGTCATCGCTGGACTAATCATATTCGTCAAGAATCCTGTATTGGGAAAATGTAAGACTCGGCTTGCCGCATCTATAGGTAAGGAGAATGCTCTCAAGGTATACATCAACTTACTCACACATACCGAAAAGGTAAGTCAATCAATTGCAATCAGTAGATACTTATTCTATGATACTGAAGTGCAGAAAAATGATATGTGGTCTGATGATTATTATATCAAATCTGTACAGTCTCATGGTAATCTCGGACATAGGATGTCCACGGCATTTAAGTCAGTATTGACTATGGAGAGCAAAGCTGTTATCATAGGCAGTGACTGTCCTCAGATGAGTAAAACCGTTATAGATCAAGCCTTATTGGAATTAGACAATCATGATGTTGTTATCGGTCCTACATTCGATGGCGGCTATTATCTACTTGGTATGAAGGTACATCATAAAGCATTATTCCATAATATAGAATGGAGTTCTCAGCATGTCTATAGCTCTACTATCAAAGCTATCAAGGACAGCGGGCTATCTTATTTTGCACTGGACAAAATGCATGACCTTGACTACAAAGAAGACCTTGATCGCTTTCCGATATTCATGGCTTAGGATACACTATCCTTTAGTTCTACTAATCTTACTATATCTTATACCTAACCCCTCCTAATATCCATCTACCTGGCATAGGCACGAGATTAGATTCTCTATACTCAGCATCTAATAGATTATTAGCCTTCACATAGAAACTTACATTATTTAGGTCATATGATAATCGACTATCCAAGACTGTATAATTCTCAAGTGATACTCTATCGTTATATCTCAGATTAAGTCCCAGATTAAAGTTGTTATAACTCAGATAAGTATTAGCATTGAGTTGATGTCTGAGGTTCTCTAGCTGATTCCTTGTCACAGAGAATGTGGTCTCGCTGAATTCTGCATCGATATAAGTATAGGTCAAGCCAATGTGCCTAACGATCATCTTCTTATCAAACATTTTCTTAATACTCACATCTACACCTCTGTAATCTGCTCTATTAAAATTAGATGGCATCCACTTCTCTGTAGAGTCTATCATCACCCGTGACCAATCTATCTGATCCTTGGCTGCTCTATTAAATATACTGGACTCTATGACAACATTGTTAGTCCTATACTTAATCCCTGCCTCCATTGTAAATGCTCTCTCCTCAGTCAGATCAGGATTTCCTACATTGCCAGAATCCTTGTAATAAAGATCAGTAAAACTCTGTACTCTCATCGTCCAACCTATGTTAGAATATAACTTGAAACTAGAGTTGACCCTATATCCTATATCTAATCCTGGAAAGACTTCTACACCTAAGTCAGAAATATGAGATATTAATAGACCAGGTGTGATATCTAACTTCTCATCGGCAAATAAGAATCTATTCTCTAAGTGGATATTAGACTGTGTTCTCTCATGAGAACCGCTACCCTCTGCATCTTTGAGATTAGAGCTTTCGAGATCGAGATAACTTACATCTACCCCCACTCCGAATATACCAAGACTATGACTCTTGGACCAATGTGATTCTGCATTAAATACATGGGTCGTATGGAAATTCTGAAAGAACTCTGGATCTTGTCTTCTGAACTGCCAGTTGTCTTTATTCATCCTCCAGTTGATACGTGATGTAGTATTCCAACTGCTTATGTTTTTGTTTAACTCTATAGTACCAAAAGTCGTTTGTACTTCTTCGTACTGATCTATAAATGTCTCATTTCCATAAAAAGAATTGGCCCCAAATTTTCTATCTACATGTCCAAGATACAGATTCAAGTCACCATTAGATAAGTCTAACTGAGACTGATAGAACATATTAGATATCTTATAATCAGTATTATAACGATAGCCATCAGATTGGCTGTAATTACCACTTATTCTTTGATTATACTTACCCATAGGTAAGGTTACTGAGGCATGTACATTATAAGTCTCGTGCTGCCCATACTCTACATCCAGATGAGCACCTTGCTCGTCAGGTTTCTTAGTTATGATATTAATAGCACCTGCAAATGCATTCTGACCAAATATCCTTGCTGCAGGGCCTTTGATGACCTCTATTCTTTCTATATCGTCGATGCTTACAGGTATATTAAGCATATGATGTCCCGTCTGAGGGTCGATCATCTTGACACCATTAATGAGGACAAGCGTCTGCTCGAATGTGCCTCCTCTGATGCTCACATCTCCCTGCACACCATGCACGCCTCTCTGTCTTATATCTACTCCACCGACATTCTGCAGTAATTCATTGATACTATTATAGTTAAGCTGTTCTATCTCGTCTTTAGAGATCAGTGATATGGTTCTGGAATTATCAGAGAAAGGCAGCTGTATGCGGTTCTCCTTGATAACTAACTCTGTAATATCATATGATAGTGGCTCATCATTCTGCGCATCTGCAGTATTAAGAGATAGGAGTATGAATAGTATAGATATTAATCGCATGATAGAAATGTATTTATGCGGCGAAACTACCTAATCCAATTAGGCTATCATATATAATTCTCAAAAATTACAATTCTATTACAATAATTACAGACCTCCTCCACTCATTAGACATCAAAAGAGTAGGTTCTTAAGCAAACTCTCTTAATTAAAAGGATTAGAAAATTTGGGATCTGATAGCATTTCATAATCTGTTAATGTATGCAAAAAGTCAATTAATAGTTCTTTCTCACTTCCAGATAATTCAATTTTATTACTCAGGGTCCAGTCAAGCTCAGGATGATCTTTAATACCAGAAACGTAATGCTCCACCACTTCATCAAGTCCTGCAAATCTGCCGTCGTGCATATAAGGACTAGTTATAGCTATATTACGCAAGCTCGGAACTTTAAAATGTCCGTCGCCCGCTCCTTGATCTACATAGTTATGATCAAGGCCTATGTTTGCAGTTTTTCTCCATCTTGCATTAAAGTGATCACCATTGTGACAATGACTGCACTTAGCTTTACCGAAGAATAAGTCTTTACCAGCTAGTTCGTTAGCCGTAAAATTGGTAAAACCTGTAATTTTACCTTTATCGAATTTAGAATTATAGGATATCAATGAAGCTATAAAAGTGGTCAATGATTGGTTGAGTAAATCTTCAGAAATATCCTCATCAAATACTTCATTGAACAAGCTGTTGTAATCATCAATCTCTGAAAGCTTTACAACAAGATCATTGACATTTGTCATCCCCATCTCTATATGGTTAGATATAGGATTGAGGACATGATCTTCTATTCTACCTGAGTGTCCTTCCCAAAAATGGGATACATGGTATGCATTATTAGTTAAGCTTAAGGTATTTCTTGTAGTTTCATAATTCTTAAGTCCTATACTGAATTGCTTCTCATCAGAGAAAGCATTCTGCTGCTTGTGGCAATTAGCACAAGAGATAGAGTTATTCTGAGACAATCTATTATCATAGAAAAGAATACGCCCCAAAGCTGCTATCTTATCATGATTATTCTCTATCTGATATCTTGTAATAGAGTAAGGAATTTCTTCTTCAAAATAATCGTAAACATCAAGTACCAATGCTTCCACTTCAGTTACCGAAGGTTCTTCTGATGGCTGACAGGCCATAATTAAGACTATACCAAATATGATTAAAACTAATTGCTTCATAATCTTTAAAAACTATAGAATAATATAATAGATCCAGGTAAGTCGAATATATCTCGAATTACAATATTAGTGTCTTTAAAGTTCTGAGATGGATCAAAGTCCGATTTGAAACTATCAATACCATATCTAAAATTGAGGTACACACCTGCCTCAGTATATATACTTATACGTTTTGATATTTTATATTCTAATCCAAGAAAAGGACCTACCGACGCCGATATCTCTTGATCCAAATTAGTATTAAAGCTATCTCCATTGGGATCATTAGAATCTAAATTTGAACGCTGATTTAAAAAATAATCCAACAATAACTCTGTGCCGTATAAAAGATATCCTCTCTTAAAAACATTTTTTCGCTTTCCCTTACTGATTTTATAATCAATATTAAATCGAGCATCATCCCTATCTATATCCGATTCATTATTTTCGAAATTTCCAAAAACATCAATATCAAAAGCATGCCTGATAAATTTTCCATCCGACTTAAACTTCATAAAATGAAACAAGTAATTACCTCTGGATCCTATGGTGTTATCGAATGGTAAAAAATTATTGACAAAAGTAGCATCGACGCCAGCAGACCTAAAGAATGTATCCTGATGTGTACTCTGCGAAAAACTAATACCACTAAACATCAATATCAAAACCGCTGTCACTAAAAAACTAAAAAAAAGATTTTTCATATAGGTAATAGATTTCCTTCTTTAAAAAAATGATTGATCATCGTACATCCATGTTAAAGTACAATAGCTTAAATATATCAATAAACTACTCCTCAGTAACCATCTCCTTTAACTTAGGTGACAGTACGTCCTGATGGAGCATCACAGAGATAGTTTTCATGGCTAAGTACGACTTTGACATGTACAGAAAACCTTTGTATGGACTGATAGGTCCCCAGCTATTTTTGATAATATAATACTCCGTACCAGTCTGATCTTTTGCTTTTCCTACGATATGCATTAAGTGATCATCAGTAGTAGTTAGATTCTCAAACTTTTCTTGTCTAAGCTCAGTAGTGACATTGATCTCATCCCCTGGCTTAGTGAATAGATCTTCTCTCTTAGGGTCCACAGCTAACACTGCTATTCCCTTCTTAGCATCAAATCCTTTCTCACTGACATCTCCATCCCATGCTATTGTATAACCTTTGTCCACAGCACTATCTATCGCATCGACCATTACATCAAGGGGGATATTATAGAAGGAACCATTAGAATAATTGTCAGGAATCTCAAGGATAAATTGCTCATAATACGGATGATGTGAGAATGACGTAAGCGACACATACTCCCCAGCATCGATACCTAATTCTTGAGCTAATGACTTAGCATCTGTTTCTTTGCCTTGATAATTGAATGTCTTAGGACACTCACCGATATAAGCATCTAAAATGCCTTCGAATGCAGACTTCCACTTAGCACTTGGATTCTTAGACGTCATGACGCCATCCATAAAGCCCTTAAGAGCCGCTTCCATCTCACTGTGATTATGTCCCTTCTCCCCCGCAAGTAGACCAGAGTATACAGATTCTGGCATCACACCCTCTCGTTTCATCATACGCATAAGATCATGCGATAGGCTGCCTTGGGAGAAGTTAGCTTTACCTTGTCTCAGGAGATAGTTTAATGCCTTATCCTTATAGATATTTCTTACGACAAACATCTCAGAGAGGTCATGCTGCCCCTTCCCCATTCTCACTAATTCTGATTCTATAAATGAAGCTGTGGCAAAACTCCAACACGTACCCGTTCTATTTTGATTCTTGACAGGTGAGCAGTCGATATCTTTAGTATGTGTAAATGTGTATTGTGCATTCAATGAGAGACTCATTGCTATTGCTAAAAAAGTAATAAGTAATTTCATAATTTTAATTTCTTTTTATGTGGAAAGCTTGCCTTTTGATAAGTCAAATGCGCTTTCGCGAGAAAGATTATTATTCACTAAGCCTTAAATTAAAGTATTTTGCTGAAAAAGCTACTTCTTTCATTCTTAATAATTATTGCCCTACTCATAATCGCCTATCTTTTAGGCCCAAAAGTAGAATATGCAAAAGTTAACCCGGTTGCTCTCACAGAACTAAGCATAGGCATAGATAGCATAGAAGCCTATATTAATGAACAAGAGTCAAAAGTCTCTAATATAAAACCAAACAACCAGTCACAATTCATATGGTATAAACCTAATAAAAAAACTGAATACGCTGTATTGTACTTACATGGGTACTCAGCATCACATGGTGAAGGACAGCCTATACTCAGGAATTTCTCTAAGCACTTTGGATGTAATACTTACTTACCCCGATTAGCCTTACATGGACTGGACGATGATGACGCATTTGTAGATATGACTCCAGAACTACTAGTAGAATCAGCTAAGGAAGCCATAAGGGTCGCTAAAGTTATAGGTGAAAAAATTATTATCATAAGTACGTCTACTGGTGCTACATTAGCTACCTACTTAGCTGCACATGACCCAGACATCCATAGTCTTATCATGACGGCACCTAATTTCGATCTATATGACTCTAACTCTCATCTACTGCTCAAGCCATGGGGCAAGCAGTTATTCCGAAAAATGATGGGTGGAGATTACAGAACATGGGAAGCGAGTACCGAAGCGCAAAAATACTGGACCACAAAAAACAGAATCGAAGGTGCCATAGCATTAAGAAGTCTACTGGATCAGACAATGACAGATGAGACATTCGCCAAAATTAATATCCCAGTATTCGTCGGATATTATTACAAAAACTCTAAGTCATTTGATAATATCATATCTATAGATGCTATCAAAGATTTTGGGAAAAAAATAAAAACACCTGAGCATCAGAAAGTAATCATACCTATCTCCACAGGTCGTGGTCACGTTATCACATCTATATATATGAATCCTGAATGGCAAGCCGTACAGCGCAAGATCTTTAAGTTTGGAGAAGATGTGTTAGGTCTAAAACCTTTACCATATAATATCCCCAAAGCCACTGAAGCTGTACAATAATGTACGTTCCTAAAAATGCTTGCCTGAACTTTGACCAGGCTCCACTGGGCAGTTTTTTAGATTTTTGCGGTTAAGTATGATTCATTACTATAATCTTATTATGCAGTCATTACATAAATCATTCTAATCATACTTCTGACTACTTATCAGTTTTTAGGGGTATACCATTACATTATATCTTTTACCAATATCTAATTTTGTAGAGCAAATTATAATCCCATCATTTTTTATCAGCATAGTAACTAAGTGAGTGTTCCCCGTATCGATTAGCGTCGATTAATTCTAATGGATAAGTATGTCCACAAATTGTTAAATTCTCAAACAGTTTGTAACGATGTAACTTTTCGTCAGATCTATATATAGTAAACAATCATTCACTTAACACACTATATTTTGAAAACAATTTCCATTTTTCAGTTTAGCATAACCGTAATATTGAGTAGCATCATAACTATACCAGCTTATGCTTCTCATATTGTAGGAGGAGAATTAACCTATAGTTTCTTATCATATAATTCTACCCAAACCGAAGTCAGCTACCAAGTAACGATGAATCTATATCGCGATCCACTTGGTATAGATTTTCCAGTGCAAGTTGATTTCGGCATATTCATAGAAGACGAATTGGGATTATGGTCTTCCTATAAAGTAGCTGAGAGAGTACCTATATCATCATTAGATATCATCGTACCACAGACAGATCCTTGCAAGACAAGCTTCTTATCTGACAACGAGCTCCAGGCCGCCACTTATAGCTTTGAGGTGACGCTTGAGGTCAGCGATCACAACTACATGATAGCTTATCAAGCATGCTGCAGAAATTTTGCCATCAATAACGTAATGAGTAGCGGTGACATCGGTGCCGTCTATGATATAGTCATTACTCCCGAAGCACAAAGACTGGCTAATAACAGCCCAACATACAACGCCATACCACCACAATTCGTATGTGCTAATTTTGATGTAAATGTTGATCACTCTGCCACCGATGCAGATGGAGATTCACTCGTATATAAATTTTGTGTGCCATTATCTCCAGGCATTAACGATAACTCTGCACCTGACTGTTGTGGCTGTGTGACGCCTAACCCCTATAGATGTACGCCACCATATGATGAGTTAGTATTCATCAATGGATTCTCAGCATCAGAACCTATGGGAGGAGATCCAGTAGTGGCTATAGATGCTCAGAGTGGCTTGATTAATGGTATCCCGTCTGATCAAGGAGCATATGTCGTCGCTGTCTGTGTAGAAGAATATAGAGATGGGGTACTGCTTAGTTCTGTAAGGAGAGATTTTCAGTTTATCGTAATCGTATGCAATGAAAATCTTCAAGCTTCTGTAGCAGCAGATAATTACATTAGTACCCCTGATACGAATCAAGAAATAGCTTATTACGAATCCTGTGGAGAACTTACTCAAGACATCATTAATCTAAGTACAGACGAGATATATATCCAAGATTACAATTGGCAGATTTTTGATGCTGATGACAACTTAATATATGCAGAAGAAGGTCTTAATAGCCGCGACGTCCAAATAACTTTTCCATCACATGGACTATACTCTGGCTATATGATTCTCAATGATGGAGCGACTTGTTATGATACGGCGTTTATGCAATTTAATATCGCGGAAGACATTAACCTATCATTCGAAATAGATTATGATACTTGTCTTGCAGGTCCAGTACAATTCCTTAACACATCGACGCCTGAGGATATAGAATATAATTGGTCATTAGGTGACGGCAGTAGCATTAGCAACTACAGTACTGACCACATATATCCAGATAGAGGGACTTATGATATAAGCTTAATAGCAATAGACTCTATAGGCTGCACAGACACACTTTATAGATCAGTAGATTGGTATCCCATTCAGTTAGTTGCGCCAGATACCATCAAGATCGACTCGTTACTGTGTTATCATGATTCCATATTTATCTACGATAATTGGGTCTATAATTCAGGCGTTTATTACAATTATCTGCCATTCGAGAATTCATCTTGTGATTCTATAGTGGAAGCATACTTCGTAGAATTCACACCTGCAATTCTTACTACAAGAATGGAGATAGATATATGCGATGGAGAGAGTTATACATTTCAGAACAGACCACTTTCTGTGTCAGGCCTCTACTCAGATACACTCATTTCTGTAGACGGATGTGATAGCATAGTAGAGCTACAGCTTCTTGCATTAGAGCATACAGAATCCTATATCAACGAGAACATCTGCGAAGGCGATAGCTATATCTTCGATAATGATTCTTTAGTATTATCAGGACTATACATAGACACATTACTCAATGCTAACAACTGCGATAGCATCATACTATTAGAACTTAATGTAAAAATTAACTCTACTACAGAAATAGATATATCCATATGTGAGAATGATTTCTACTTATACCAAAACGACACATTAAGAACTGAAAACAATTATCAATATATAATGCAAGACTTAGACGGTTGTGATAGTATCATCAACTTAAATGTAGTGACAAGACCTATCTCTCAGTATAATTATATAGACACCATATGTGATGGTGACACCTATGATTTTGGCGGTCGTTCTCTGGATTTTGAAGGTATCTATTATGATACTTTGACTAATGTGTATGGCTGTGACAGTATCATTATACTTGATCTTATCGTAGGTAAGAATCTGTCCAGGATAGACTTAGATAGCTCATTGGAGGAATACTACGGTACGACCATCACACTGACCCCAGAAGTTATCGGAGAAGAATTAGTCACCTACATATGGTATGAGACAGATGATATATTGGCCAATACATTATCTCTTGATTATCTACTAGAGGATGACAGCTGGATATTCTTCGAAAGCACTAACGAGCTCTACTGCGCAGCCATAGACTCTATATACCTGAAAGCCATCATAGACAAACAAGTCTATATACCTAATGTCATATCTCCTAATGGTGATGGATTCAATGATAGGTTTTACTTAGGTGCTTCGAGTACGCTTGCTGCGAGTCGCCTGACCATCTACGATAGATGGGGTAATCTTATGTTCCAAAATGAAAAGACATTTGATATAAATATAAGCACTGGATGGGATGGCACATACCAAGACAAGCCTGTAGAGATAGGTACCTACACCTATATGTTTGAGTTATACTATATCAATGGTGAGACAGAAATAAGAACAGGTAGTGTTAATGTATTTAGGTAATTATCTATTCTTACCTAATCGAATCTTTTTTCACTTTTTCTGGCATCGATAGGTAGAAGACATTCTGATACTTCTCTGATGATTTTCTATTATTATACTTATCTTCTTTGTACCCCAGCATGACATGTAACATATCCTCTGTCACAGCAGGTGATGCCCGATAGTAATTATGCCCTGTCATGAGATCAGGCATATTGTTATCATCTTTGACATTAGTGACATCTATAGCATATACGTTATCAGGTAAGACTAAGTTCTCTTGAGGTCCATCTAATCCAAATCGGCTCTGCTTATTGAGATTCTTACTTATACTTAATGTCATATCTCTATGACTAAAATAGACATGTGTCCTATCAGCCAAATACTGAATATTATATAAAGCAGAATCAATACTGAACACATCGATATCCCAATCAGGAGCTGCCACAATAATCTGATCAAAGTAAGCATCCAACTTATCATTATCACTTGCATAAACAACTACTTCTTTTAACAATTCCGTCCCTAAAGAATGAGAGATCAAATCAATTCTACTCCCTCTTTCAAAACCCATATTAGCACCTTCTACAAATTTCAGAAATACTTCAGCTATCGTATCACTTATAGAATATAAAGTCTTCTTATTCTCTCTGTACTCCATCATATTGCCTGGCCACTTGAGAGATATGATTCTTGCGATATCAGATTCCTCATGATCCATATAAGCTTGAGACATTAACTTATAAGCTTTATTAAAATTAACCCTACGACCTCCCCACATACCATGTATGTAGAAGAGTAATTGGTTCTTAGATGTGTCTTGATGGGAAATATCATTGTGCAAAACAATTAAGAAAGAATCTAATGATGCGGTCTGATATAACTGGGTATCCCCATATTTGTCAGTTGTCTCTATCTCGTATAGTACATCTATGACACTATCTTGTGGGCTGTCTATCAGTATGTTATACTGTATATCTTGATTGTAAATGTCTGATTGTGCTGTGGTGACCGAAGCAAAAAACATACAAATCAAAAACGTGATAACTCTATCCATAATACAATAACGCATTTATAATGTATTTAGATTTCATAAATGCTAAAATAACTTTACCATAGTAGTTTCCAGTCTTCAGTAGGGTATCAATCCAATAATATTTTTATGGAATTAGGAAGAGATCAATTTCAATAAATCTATTATTTTAGCACCCAACAACAACTTTCAAAAATGAAAACTAACGACATTATAGACGATCATCTACCTGGTGACTATGAAGGCAATACTTTTCCATTTGCAACTCAAGGGCAGAGACTTACTAATTTTATCATAGATTCCATCTTCAAATACGTTTTTACCGTAGCCATAGGTATTTTAATTGTTATCGTTTTTTTGGACGATAGTGCTGTTGAATCATTAGCAGAGATGGGAAGAATAGGTGAATATATCATAGGTGCAATTACTTCATTAGTTTATTATGCTTTATTCGAATATCTGACTGATGGTAAAAGCATAGGTAAATATTTAACTAAAACCAGAGCTGTTAACAAAGACGGAAGCCCTATGGAATTAACTGTTACAATGACAAGAACCTTATGCCGACTTATTCCATTTGATGCGTTCTCATATCTTGGTGATAAGAAAAGTGGATGGCATGATAGGTTCTCTGATACAATAGTCATCAAAGATACAGGATGGAAAGAGTGGCAATATCAAAATCAAACAATCGATTAAAAAAGTCTCAGTCTCTATACATAACCTTTAAAGACACCAAGACATAAAGTTGTAACAAGCACATAGCCATTCACTATGAAAAAACAACTTTATTCCGTTAGTACAATTATTGTTGTATTCCTGTCCATCAATGCAGTGGTACCTTATCTGACTCAGGGACACTTGGACATTGGAGATTTAGATGACTACGAAGATCCATTTGTACCCACTTACATATTCAATGAGAAAACACATACTGATACTCTCAGTAATGAGATAGCTACACTTGGTCGCGTGCTCTTCTATGACAATCATCTATCTCTTAATGAGAGTATCTCTTGTGCAAGTTGTCATAAGCAAGAATTTGCATTCGGCGATACTCTTGTAGCAAGTCCGGGCTTTGATAAGAAGTTGACAGAAAGGCATTCTACGAGACTTGTCAATCTCAACTTCAGTCATATGCCAGAAGTCTTTTGGGATAGAAGAGCGGGTCATCTTGATAGCCTTCCTCTTATGGTATTAAGTAACAGTATAGAGATGGGATTCAGTGGTAAAGATGGGCAGCCTGATATAGATTCATTAGTTAATAGATTAGATCAAGTGGAGTACTTAGAGCCTTTATTTGATATGGCTTATGGTAGTTCTGACATTACAGCGGAGAAAGTCAATCTGGCACTGACACAGTTCGTCAGATCTATCGTGTCTTATGATTCTAAGTATGATATTGCGAGATCTATGGTCGATAGTGCTCGGCAAGACTTTCCATTATTTACAGCAGAAGAGAACTTAGGTAAGAGCATTTACTTTTCGCCATTTAGTCCTCAAATTGTAAATCGAGGATCTACTGCTCACATGCGTAAGATGGGTTGCGCAGAATGTCACGGCATCGATAATTTTACTTCAAGAAAGACCTCACTTACAGGAAATAACGGTATCATAGGCGTCATAGGTCACGAAAACGAAATAGACACGACTGTCAAGCGGTCCCCGAGCCTTAGAGATCTTATCAATCCTGAAGGCATAGAGATAGGACCTTTTATGCACGATGGCAGTCTTCCTACACTTAGTAAGGTCATGGACCATTATTCTACTATAGGCTTGCAGGGTCATAAAACAACAATAGGACTTCACACCTCATTGGATGTAGATCAACCTAACGGATCCTATAACGGAGCTGGCGGACCTTCGGGTGCACAGGGTCCTGTAGGACCTCCACCTGCCATGATTCCTCGGCTCAATACTGATGATACTAAGGCGCTTATCGCATTCATGAAAACGCTTACTGGACAGAATATATATACCGACCCTAAATGGTCTGACCCATTTAATGATTCTGGACAACTTACCATTACAGATCACTGTGATGATCAGGTCATAGGTGAAGAACATATTGAGATATGCGAAGGAGAACAATATCAGCAATATTATAGAAGTGGTATTTATAAAAAAAGAATAAAAAGAATAGGTCAATGTGATTCTATAGTACATATCAATCTAAACGTGATACCAGCCGCAGAAGAAGTTATCAGCACAACAATATGCTATGGTGAGGAATATGAAGGATATAATGTAACCGGACAGTATTTAGAAGTATTGTCTTCAGCTCATGGCTGTGATTCACTTAGATGGATTAATCTTGAAGTATTACCCAGAAAAAGCTGGCATAGAAACATAAGGATATGTAGAGGAATGGATTATGAAGGCTATACTGAGCGAGGGTATTACATAGACACACTTGTGGCCAATAACGGCTGTGACTCAATAAGAACAATCAATCTCAGGATAACAAATCCATCCTATGATTATACCCCTATTGAAATATGTGAAGGTGAAGCATACGACGGCTACTCTCAAGCAGGTTACTACTATTACTACAAGTCTGTCCCTGGAGAATGCGACTTAGGAATATACCTTAATCTTACTGTCATCCCGACGAGCGAAGAATACATTCAGACAGAAACCTGTCAAGATGATCCATATGAAGGTTATACTGGCACTGGTATCCATGTAGACACTCTTGTTAATTACATGGGCTGCGACAGTATCAGAACTATAGACCTTACAGTACTCTACAATACTGACTCAGAACACAATACAAAGATATGTCAAGGAGAAGCATACGAAGGTTATACAGAATCAGGACTATATACTGACATCCTAACTAATCAAGCAGGATGTGATTCTACTCGATATATAGAATTAACAGTATTATCTCATTCTCAGTCGTATACCGCTATGGAAATATGCGAAGGAGAAGAATATGAAGGTTATACCCATTCTGGACATTATATCGATATGATGACTAATGCTGCAGGCTGTGATTCTACGAGAGTTATAGATCTTAAGATACTTCAACATTCAGAATCATATTATAGTCCCTCTATCTGCTTAGGCGAAACTTACGAGGGTTATAATTCTACGGGATCATATGTAGATGTACTAAGCAATCATGAAGGTTGTGACTCTACTCGACATATAGAAATAACAGTATTATACCCTTCTGAAAGCTACGAGGAACCTCATATATGTCCTGGAGAAAATTACGAAGGTTATACTGAAGGCGAACACTATGAGCTACACACCAATGCAGTAGGTTGTGACTCTCTGAGAATAATCAATGTCATAGAAATTCCAGAAGAAGATGTGATATGCACGCCTGAGTATGAAGAAGAATATAAGCTCATAGATGATACAGATTATATCAGCATCTACCCGAATCCGATCGCTGCCATAATGAATATCAAGATAGA
>CALLAG010000426.1 GCA_938002705.1 uncultured Saprospiraceae bacterium
ATTAGGTGTAGCTAATAATCTTAATGTTACAGTTTTCGGTAGTATGGTTGATCGTGATGGTAGTACATTCGAGGTAGACACCTTGGATCCAGACAGACCAGAAGTACCTAACTTTTCAGGCTTTCAACTCAATGGCAATCATAGAACCGAAGGTGAGATAGAAGATAAAGGCGCTATCGGTCTGACCTCTCTGGGAGGAATCATAAAGTACTCGGATGATAACTATAGCATAGGACTCAATGTATTATCTAATGCTTACGAAGGTATTATAGAAAGGTCCAGTGCTTTATATAATAAGTACAGATATGACGGTGATAGACTCGATAATGCCAGTATAGATTATCATTATAGATATCGGAATATCAATGTATTCGGTGAATCCGCTATTTCTTCAAGTGATAGAGGTACGGCACATCTTTTCGGGGCACTTGTCGGACTCAGCAGAAGATTATCAGCCACATTAATGTATAGGAATTATGGAATTAAATACAATGCTATTCTACCTAATGCATTCGGCGAAATCACTACTGCTAATAATGAAAGTGGAATATACTTAGGTATAGAATATAGAATAGATAAGAAGTGGACAATGAGAGCTTACGCAGATTTCTGGAAGCATCCTTGGTTGCGATTCGGTATTAGCAGGCCTTCTGGTGGCAAAGAATTTCTATATAGAGTGGACTACTACCTGAAGAGGAAAATGCAAGTCTACATGCAGTACTCTTACGAGAACAAACTTGCTGACTATAGTTCAGAAACTTCCATCAAGAGAACAGGATTCCAAGCAAGGCATCGGATGAGGTTAAACTTTGATCATATCATCAGTAAGTCTATAAGGTTAAGGTCACGTGTGGAATTATCACGATTTGAGAATCCTGAGGGATTACAGCATGGTTACCTGATATATCAAGACATCATATTACAGCCTCAAGAATTCCCATTATCTATGACAGGAAGAGTTGCCTTTTTTGATACTGATGATTTTGATAGTCGGATTTTTGCCTATGAAAATTCTGTGTTGTATGAGTTTGCCATTCCATCATTCTTTGATCAGGGAGTAAGATATTATCTCATGCTTAGGTATAGGGCGACAAGAAAATTGACATTAGAATTTAGAGTAGCGAGAACACAGTATACAAGACTTAATCTAAAGTCTGATCCTGATTCTATCTTCTTTATAGAATCCATAGGAAGTGGTAACGAGGAGATCATAGGAAATAAAAGAACTGAGCTGAAAGCCCAAGTCAGATATAAGTTCTGATAGATTCCTATCCTGACTTAATTATAGATCAAGTACTTTTCTCTTATAACTTTAAATCGGTCAAGATCATCTTTCCATGAGTCTCTGATCTCAGCTTCAGTCTTACCTTCGATAATCATCTTCTTGAGACTATCAGTACCTGATAACAGATCAAAGAATAAGTCTTCATTAAAAAAATCAAAATCATGTTCCTTAGATAGATCGTAGAAGTATATGAGGTAAGAGAGATCTATCTGTCCAGGACGTGGAGACTTACCACTAAGATCAAGTCCATAGCAGCTCTTATGTAAGTGCTTAGGATACTTAGATCCAGGTCCAGATTTAGGTGTAAATGTATAGAGCATATCCACCAAATCAGGATGACCTATGACTTGAAAAGGTTTGTCAGTACCTCTTCCTATACTCATCGTTGTACCTTCAAAGAAGCATAGACTTGGGTAATTTGCTATTGACAGAGAATTAGGTAAGTTCGGTGATGGTTTGACGGGGAGTATATATCTGGTATTGTGATCATAGTTGAGTATAGTCATGATCTTAAGTCTACATTGTAATCCATCCTTGAGCCATCCTTCACCATTGATCATACGAGCATACTCTCCTATAGTCATACCATATACAACAGGAACTGGATGCATACCTACGTAGCTCTCATATGCTTCTTCTAATACAGGCCCATCTATATAGTTGCCGTTAGGATTAGGCCTATCCATGACGATAACTTGTATGTTATTCTCGGCTGCCGCTTCCATCACATAATGTAAGGTAGATATGTAAGTGTAGAATCTTGCACCTACATCTTGTATGTCGAATATAATTAGGTCTATACCCTCAAGATCTCCATCAGATGGTTTCTTCTTTTTGCCATATAGACTGACTACCGGAATACCTGTCTTCTCATCTACATTATCATCTACTTTCTCACCTGCATCTGCAGTCCCTCTAAAGCCATGCTCAGGAGCAAATATCTTGTTGACTTTGACTCCCGTCGTAGTGAGTACATCTACAAGATGTCGTTCCTTGACTAGGCTGGAATGGTTGACGACTACAGCTATATTTTTGTAGGCCACGTCATCTATATATTCAGCTACTCTTTCTGCCCCTACGACGATACGACCATCGTCTAGATAGAGTGACTTATCTTGTCGAGGAGCTTCACTCTTACAGGCAATAAATAGAAGTATGGATATGAATAGTCTCACTATGTCTTTGTTTAGGTGACAAGATAGACCAATACTATGAATCATATAAGTTAATTTCTAATATAACTAAGCAAAGATTTTGCCTAAGTTTGTTAAGAGATACTATGGCACAAAAATATGCAGTTGTAGATTTAGAAACAACAGGTGGCATTCCTAAGCGGGATAAGATCACTGAGGTAGCTATTATTATATATGATGGTCATACGATAATCAATGAATATCAGTCACTTATCAATCCCGAGAGAACCATCCCACCTCATATCACCCGTATCACAGGCATCACTAATGAGATGGTCGAAGATGCTCCTAAATTCTATGAAATAGCTAAAGAAATAATAGATACGATAGGCAATTCTATCTTCGTAGCACATAATGTAAGATTCGACTATCAGTTTTTGAGAGAAGAATTCCTCAGTCTTGGGTACACATTCACTAAGAGAAAGTTATGTTCCGTTAAGCTTTCGCGAAAAGCATTTCCAGGATTAAAATCTTATGCCTTAGGCAATCTTATCAAGTATTTTAAAATAGATGTACAGAACAGACACCGGGCTTATGATGACGCATGGGCAACCACCATCATTTTGGGTAAGATCTTAGCTATAGATGCCAGTGATGCCAGCCGTAAGCTACTGGTCGATGAAAGTATAAAGCTCACTCAACTTCCTGAGGCTTTGACGCCAGATGATATCAAGGCACTTCCTGCAAAGTGTGGTGTTTATTATTTCTCTGATATCAATGGCACTCTCATCTATATAGGTAAGAGTATAAATATCAGGAGTAGAGTCAAGCAGCATTTCTCAAAACATAATTCTAAGACGAATAAGCTCTTACGCAAAGTCCATAATATCTCATATGAGCTTACAGGTAATGAATTAGCTTCTCTCGTACTCGAATCCTATGAGATTAAGAAAGAACTACCAGAAATAAATAAAGCTCAGAAACGAAGAGAATATGCTTATGCCGTTATCAAAGATGCTGACAAATCTGGATATGCTAAGTATAAAGTAGTAAAAGCAAATACAACAGATGCAGCCCTATCCTATTATTCCAGTCGTAAAGCGGCCATGAGTCACATAGAGCAGATCACTGAAGTCTACGGTCTATGTCACAAAATAAATGGTAATGATAAGTCTACAACAAGTTGCTTTAATTATGGTCTCGACAAATGTACAGGCGCATGTATAGGCATGGAATTTCCATTAACATACAATGAACGCTTTAAAGATAGCTTACAGTTGATGAATCGTATATTCGAAGAAAACATGATCATTATAGCAGATGGAAGAGAAGTGTCAGAAAAGTGTGTGTTCTTAGTAGAAGATGGCCACTATCAGGGACACGGATATATAGATGTAGAATATATGAATTATGGTATAGAAGAGTTAAAAGAAAGTATCAAATATCGGAAGATGAATCCTGAGGCAGATCTTATTGTAAGGAATTATATATGGGGGCACCCAGAGGTGATAGTTAAGAAGTTTTAGTTTGTTTTTTCACGTATTTCTCTTGTCTGAATTATGCTAAGTTGTCCTCTAAATTGTCTGAATTAGGATTAATAAGATTTTAGGACTTATAGGATAGTTACTGAAGAAATCGTGTCTATCCTGTAATCCAATCAATCCTGTTCTGTCGCTTAATAGTCTGAATCATGATTTTCAAGATTATAGGATTAATAGGATTAGGTCCACCACTAATTTCATAATATTAACCGTTATCTTTTTATCGCAAGCGAAGAATGAGTCGAGTAATCTTCATCTTGAACGAGTATCACCAATTATAAAAAGAAAGCTCCATTTTAAACAGTAGTAATCGTGTCTATCCTGTAATCTTATCAATCCTGTTCTGTCGCTTAATAGTTTGAATCATGATTTTCAAGATTATAGTATTAACTGGATTAGTCCTTTACGTATTTTATAAAATTTACTGTTATCTTTTCATAGCGGGCGAAGAATAAGTCGAGTGACCTTCAGCTTAGAA
>CALLAG010000427.1 GCA_938002705.1 uncultured Saprospiraceae bacterium
CTATTCCAGTTACCGAAGGAATGATCTTCTCATTCTCTTAAGTTAAGATCTTCTCTGCACCTTCGCCACCTGATACTCCCGTGTTGCGACGATATAGATGAATATACCTATGAACAATAGTGTGATCATCCTATTATAAGCCCCAAAAACAATAAAGCCTATCGCCATTACTCTTCCTACATTGGCAGCGATGATGGTAGCTTTGGTTCTAGACATTTTCATACTTAGAAGTGATCTTAATATTCTGCCGCCATCCATCGGGTAAGCCGGTATGAGGTTGAAGATGAATAATATGGTATTCATCGCAGTGATGAGGAAGATGAATCCTATAGGATCAGTGAGGACTTCGATACCTTCTTTTTCTCTTAAGAAGAAGTCTTCTGTCTCCATCGCATAGAGAACTACCGAGAAGACAAGCGCCAAAACCAAATTAACCAATGGCCCTGCGAATGCTACTAACAACTCGTGGACAGGTCTCTGCGGCATACCTTCTAATCTCGCAATACCTCCTATAGGAGTGATGATGATATCTCTGGTCTGTACATGGAATCGCCTTGCCATAAGGGCATGTCCGTACTCATGCATGATGACCAAGACAAATAGTACTGCTACAAATAATGAAAGAAATATGCTCGTCTTCACATCCAGTTGATGCTTCAGTATGAGGCCTCCTACGATAAATATTGTAAATATAAATGACCAGTGTATCTTAATCGGAATACCAGCTATCGTAGCGACCTTCAGCATGTAGTTCTTTCCTATCATTTTGGCGTTAAGCTTGTATCAAACCTTCTATAGAGAGACAACATCACTATGGCAGTCACTAGTAATATGACACCCATAATTCTATATCCGTAGATGATATTATTAGACAAATGAAAGAACGGTATTGTGAATACACCTAACAAGACTATCCTCAATAATATATGTGCTTGGAAAAATACACTGCCTGCTCTACCAAAAAACTGATTGGGCACATTTCTAAAAAGATAGGTAATCCTCGATATCCTGCAGCCAGCATTGCATATGCCTACTAACAACATCATCACGAAAAATAAAAATACTGATCTATTAACAGATAGATAGAGATAGACACCACTTATTATAAATGTCAAACCTATAACCATGGCTGGTAGTGAGATCTTTCTCATTATATATGCTATAGTGACACCGACGAATATAGCTCCCATAGAATAGGCCATCTTAGCATTAGCATACACATCGCCACTTTCTTGCAGGTGATTACGTACATAATTAGCACCCATATAGAAAGTCTCCATCAGCACCATCGTGAATACCATGAATGACAATATCCCAAACCATAATATAGATCGCTCACCATTGAGATATCTGAGACCTGTCTTAATTCTTGTTATCACACCACCTAATTCCGCAGTCCTCTTTCTCAGAGGTGTGTATGTGATAAAACTTATTATTGTAAAAGCGATAAAATATGTCAGACCATCCAGTAATATGATCTCCTGGATCTTCCAAGGTTCTAAGTCAAATCCGATATTAATACCGATCCCAAAAATATCCATCCGTCCATTAACAGCACCTTCTAGTAGGAGTGTCGCTCCTGCTCCTGCGCTTATAGTTGTGATCTGACCTATCACTTCCAGTAGAGATGTCATCTTAGCATAATTCTCTGGTGGAGTGATCTCTTGGACGAATGCATAGAGACATGGGTAATGCATATTGTAATTAAGAAAAGTAATAACAAAAATAGAACCCACTAAGATCATGGACAGTCCATCATTCCAGATCCCAAACAGTGCAAACGATAATATAATAACTCCTACCGTTGCGGTCAGTACTTGAAATATCTTCTTGCGATCATACTTATCTACTACAGTACCACTCCACGGTACCCAGAACATAGACAGTACATTAGTGATTATATAGACGATACCGAAGTATCTAAGCGAATCCATCTGAGCAAAATACCACGGGATAGCTATCATACTCATACCCTGAGCAATACCAGATATTGCATTGGCGATGAAGAGTAGAATAATAGCCTTTGTATTCAATGAAGTGTATTAGATCAAGATGATAATGTGTCTGAGAAGTAATCTAAGAGACATAAACTATGTTCTTACTGAGCTTCCGTTATTATAATGAATGACTTCCATCAAAGTTGCAAAATAGACGTATTTATTAGCGAATGATTTGTCCATCATTTCTACGAAGATAGAAAGTCGCTCTAGTTTCCTGTTAGTATATATATCAAGTGAAGGAAATAAGAACTGTATCGCATAACTGGTTACCTCATCAGCATTAGGATTGACGATTCTTCTGATATCAGCTGATAGGACAACTTCTCCATCTATGACAGCCGGAAGGATATGAGTAGTAAGTTCTGTGAGACAAGGCTCAATGACCTCTGCGTCTAACTGTAGTGTTAGATTAAATACGTATCTGTTATTCATTATTGAACGTTATCACCTCTTAGTGTACGGTAGCGCTTTCTGGCTTCTACAGCGTAGGTACTATTAGAAAAATCTATGAATAACTTCTCATATAGTTCTTTAGCTTTATCGAGATCTTGGAGGTAGTATTCATATATTTCTGCTGCTGCAAATAATGAATTATCAGCTCTGATCTCTTCCACATAATTAGTATATATATCAGTATATAATTCTAATGCTTTATCATAGTCTCGTAACTTAAGATGCAGATTGGCTTTCTGATATTTGACATCATCTTCTAAGCCATGCTCAGGATATATCTGTATAATAGAATCTAACTTGACAAAGGACTCTTCGTACCTATTCTGTACCGTAAGCAGCTCTGCTTCTGAGAACATCTTCAGTGGTATATCCGTCGTATCTAATCCCATATTATCCATGATAAATATAGACATGTCGATGGCATCATTAGATATTAATCTTGTTGTGGCCGCTTTGAGTATACTGAACTGCTCTTGAGCCCACTCGAAATTGCCCGCATAATAGAACAACTTAGCATTCTTAAATCTGGCCACCTCACCTAAGTACTCTTCCTTAAAGTCTTTCTCTACTTGAGAATAGAGTAAGGTCGCCTCCCATATATCTCCTTGCATGAGATAGTAATCGGCTAATGATATCTTACTATTAGCTCTGACGAATCGGCCTACACTTTTGAGCTCTACGAGATCTTTCAGTACTACTATGGCATTATCGAGATCATTCCTGTATAGGGCTAGGAAGTCAGCATATTCCTTGACCAGATATTCTGTCCTTGCATTAATACCGAATTCTTCTATGAATAACTCATACTCTCTCTGCAGAGAATCAAGATCTGATGTGGTATAATCCATCTTCTGAGTAATCTGCTTTCTCTTACTCTGTAAGATTAATCGCTTAGATTCTATATACAGATCACTGTTGATGCTTTTGTTCTGTGTGACATACTCGAATGCTTGTATAGCAGTATCGTAGTCTTTAGCTGTGTAAGCTATGTCGCCTATGTTCTTGACTCGCGTTCCATCTTCTTCATACTTTCTGTCCATAGCACGTGCTTGTCTTAGTGCCTTCTTATATTCACTCTTCTCTATGTATACCCATTCTAGTAACTCAGAGTATACGACATTGTCAGGTTCTTCTTGTATCTTTTCGTAGAGTTGCTTACGCAGTTCTTCTTTGTCTTCTTGAGTAGTGAGATTTCTCTGAAAATAGGTCTTGAACCTATCAAGCTGTTTGATATCTGTATTAGATGCTAGGATATAGTACTTGATCATTTCCTTAATCTCACCTTTTCGCTTATGTAGGTCTGCTATGTTATAGGCGAACTGTCTATCATTATTCATGATCTCACTACCCTTCTTGTAGACTTCTATAGCCTGATCATATCTGGCTAATCGTAGAAAAGAATTTCCTAACTTATTGATGATATTAATGTCAGGTGGTAAGTTCTCGATCGCTAAGTCGTATTGTTTATTAGCTTCTTCCTCACGGAATTGTCTTTCTAGTAGATTACCATAAGTGACATAGAGCTGCATGTACTTAGGATGCTTCTTTATCTCAGATTTGACTTCAGATTCTGCTTTCTCATAATCTTCCATTGCTATGAGTGCTTCTATATACTTCTGGAAGTAGTAATCACTGTTTTGATTTTTTTCGAATAGCTTCTTTAAGATAACAGCTGCTTTCTCATATTCGCCAGATTGGAAATATTGGTGAGCTAATCTGGAGTCTTGCCCAGTAAGCATTACTGAGCCACATAGTAGAAATAGAAATACTAAAAAATTCTTCATTACCTTATCTTATGAATAGTTAACGCTAAGCGGGCTCTATTGATTTCATCTTACTCGATTTTAAACAATAGAATACCGAATATATTACTACAGAATTAGTTTATCTCCTCCATCAGAATATCTACCTGACTGGCAGACAGGTTCTGCATAACTAAAGATAAAGCAAACTCTATCAGAATTCCATTTAAAATCTCATCCGATATCTTAAAATGTAAATCGCATTAGTTAAATAAATAATACAACCACAGATGCTATGAGCCCTAAAAAAGGGAAAGGCCACAACAGGTTATGTCGTGGCCGTTCAGATTATTTTAAAAGCTAGAACTTTATTCAAGATCTTGATCAAATATAGAAACTCTGATCAATAATTCAGCTATTTCCTGATATTAATTACTATAAATCGCGATTAATTAGAGCTATTTGTCAAACTTCGGTACTTCTCACTGATATCTAAGTACTTCGTCTTGAATTCTGTGATTTGATTGACAAGATTACTTTTAAGAATTTCATCCCCTTTTCGGAGTTCCTCGAGCTTAAGATACTGATTCTTAACAGCTTCTGTAGATTTTTTTAGCTCCGCCAGCTCGTGGTGTGTATCATAATGCTTCTTCTCCCAGTACTTAATATCAGCTTCTAATTTTGCGATTTTTGCCTTAGAAGCTCTTGTATTTCTTTTGACCTCATTGATCTTATCTATCTGATCTATCTGCTCCTCGTACTTGAACTTATAATCTGACGATGACTTTATGTATCTATTGAGCTTAGTCTTTAGATCTCGTATTTCCTTTTCGACTTTTTGTTTGTCAGATTTCCAGTTGAGCATGTCTGCCATATCTGTCTTATACTTAGCTCTCTGCTGACTTAAGTCTTTATCTAACTTATCGTTAATACGAGTTAATCTCTGTACTTCATTATTAAGTATCTTAAGCTCTTTGTCATATGTCGCTTCGGCTTGAGAACTTAGCAGTTGGCTTTCCTTGAGCTTATCCTCTGCCTGTACTTTTTCTTTCGTTGCATCGTCTAATCTAAGCTTATAATCTTCAGCTTTCTTTTTCTGCTGTTCTACTTGCATTTTTTCATTCTTGACCTTCTTCTGAAGATCAGAACTTAATTTGTCTGCCTCATTAAACTTTGACTCCCAGTCTACCTTCTTATTCTTCTGAAGGAACTGACTGATCAACCATCCTAAAAATATACACCCGATCGCTGCTAATATTCCTGCCAAATAAGTAATTGTCCACATAATAGTCCTGTATGAATTTTAATTGTCAAAATGATTATACTTCAATATTAAAACATAATCCTCAATTAAGACTGCATTTATGACAATATGTAACTCCTTAATATTGAGATAAGAAGATTATCTGTCATTTCACTATAGAAATTCTCCCTGTTAGGTGTAGAATGGAAGCTTGGCGACGGGGACGCCACCAAGAACAAAACAGATGTTGTTGGCGTCCCAATTCCACAGTTGCTATTGGCGTCCTCGCCGACAGCTTGCTGGAAAGGCCTGTTAGATATAGAATGAAGTAGAGCATCCCGATCCCTATCGAGGGCAGAGCCTTCTACGTTGCTTTTGATTTCAAGATTCTGTCTTGAAAAAGTCTCTGGAAGCTTGGCGGCGGGGACGCCACCAAGAACAAAATGGTTGCTGTTGGCGTTCTCGCCGGCAGTTTTCCTAAAGCCTCTATTAAAATGCATTGATAGAAAATGGCACAATTCTATCAAGTTGATATTATTATCACTCTACAATAAACTTACGGCTGTACTTATGTCCCTTATCATTAGTAGCCGTAACAATATACATTCCAAGATCATAGGCTTCTACATCTAAGATTATAGTATGCTGTGCATTATCTGATCTGTAATTATCCATAAGCTGACCTTGTGTGTTATACACCGCAATACGGAGATCTTGATCAAGGCTTTGGGTGATATAGAGGTGGTCGCTAATTACAGGATTAGGATAGATACTTAAGTTATTTTCTTGAGAATCTATGTCCAATACTGAAACCAACGTGGTATCTAATAATCCATCTTTGTCTACTTTGAGTATTATCGTTCTTATCCAAGGTAAGAGACTTTCATCAACAGCATCAAAATGAGCAGAAGATCCTACTGCTATATATCCACCATCACTGGTTGCGGCGATATCATGAAAGGCTTCTTGCAAGCGAGGCCCTTCTCTATAACTGTAGGTGTGCATCCATAAGCTGTCACCATCATAAGATAATTTTGCTATTGCGGCACGAGACATTATTGTGTCTTCTGAGGGTGTTTGATATGAATCTGCACCAGCTATGACATATCCATCTTGCTCTACAGATTCTACGATACTGTGCCACTTACCCCAACCGCTTACATTATTGATACTATTGCTTATATAACTTGTCCATAAGTAACGTCCTTCACTATCAAACTTTACCACACCTTGGAGATTTCTTGCATCTCGAGTTGAGCCTCCTGGAGAATGTTGAGCTCCTGTCACTACTATGTTATCATGATTATCAATATCCATTCCTTTACCTAATCTAAAATTGGGATTGTCAGTATGTCCGAGTGTACTTCTAATAAGATTGAGATCGGTGTCTAAAAAGTATAAGTAGGTCGTATCCTTAGCAGCGTTAAGTGGTCGTTCTGAATTTAATGTTGCAACTACAAATTGCTCCATGCTATTACTTCTCATGCTTCGAGCAATTTGATCTTTTAGCTCAGAACCATCTGTAAATATTCTATTTTTATTTCCTATCTCAAATACTGCTGCGTTACGTTCAATCCCAAGATCATCTAAAACTACA
>CALLAG010000428.1 GCA_938002705.1 uncultured Saprospiraceae bacterium
TCTATTGCCAAATAAGAATAGCTTTGCAGCATAATCTGAAAAAATATATATACTGATGAGGCGTGTAAACGAGTATAAGAGACTATTCAAAATTGAGAAGGATATCGAGCTGAAGGAGATTAAGACCACCTACAGGAATTATGTCAAAGAATGGCATCCCGATAAGTTTCAAGATCAAGACAAAAAGATAAAAGCAGAAGAGGTGACTAAAAAAATAGTAGACGCTTATCACTTTCTGGTTAGTATAGCACCTGAGACTATCGAAAAAAATGTAGAAGAATACACGGAGACGATCACTAACTCAAGAGTCATTGATTATCATCATAAAAACCTATTGTTAGAGGTGAGCTTTGCAGACGGTAACACCTATGAGTACTTTGGTGTCAATAAAAAGAAGTTCAACAAATTTATAAATGCCAGAGCTATCAATAACTTTGGGAGGAGGCATATATTTAATTCATTCTTATACAGAAAATCTAAGCGAACTGTAGAAACTGCCTAAGTAGTATTAGTTTTATTATTGGTGGTCTATTTGCTGTTTGTATGATTATTTGGACACCCAATATCATAATATCTTAAGTTGAGAATTGACTAAGAATTTTGGTATACAACCATCAACAACTAAAAATTTACCATTTATAACTTGTCATTGATAATTGGCGCAATAACACACTCACTTATATTATACCCATTTAGAAAATCCTTGATCTTCATTCTCGATTTTCCTGACATCTGAATTTCGTTAAGCTTTATGTACCCATTGCTACAAGCTACTTTGATATAGGATTTGTTATCAGTGATTATTGTTCCATGTTCATGCTGACTATTAGAATCATCGATTTCCGAATGGTATACTTTTGTAAGTTTTCCATCAATCTTAAGCCATGCACACGGATACATACTTAGTCCTCTTATGAAGTTGTAGACTTCCTGTACTGATTGAGAGAAGTCTATTTGTGTATTACCTTTATTTAACTTAGGCGCATGAGTGGCTTGAGAATCTTGTTGTTCTATCAGATTGACATTATTGTTTTCTATGGTTTTTACTGTTTTGTGTACGATATCTGCGGCGACGTACATCATACGGTTATGCAATTCAGTTGCATTATCATCATTGTATATTTTGACTTTTTCTTGTAGTAGGATAGAGCCCGTATCTATTTCGTGCTTTAGTTTGAAACTGGTGACACCGGTTTCTGATTCTCCTCTGATGACTGCCCAGTTAATAGGTGCTGCGCCTCTGTACTTAGGTAGGAGAGAGCCATGTAGGTTATATGTGCCAAGTGGTGGCATGTCCCATACTGCGACAGGCAGCATTCTGAATGCAACGACGATCTGTAAGTCTGCCTTTAGGGCTTTAAGTTCTTCTAAGAATTTTGGACTTTTAAGATTGGTTGGTTGTAAGATGTTAAGATTTTTTGATAGAGCATATTTTTTGACAGCTGATTCTATGAGGACTTTTCTGCCTCGACCACCAAGTTTGTCTACAGAAGTGATGACACCGACGATGTCATAGCCTGCATTATATAGGATATCTAATGATGGAACGGCAAAATCTGGGGTACCCATGTATATAATTCTCATAAATATTTTTTAAAGGTTTTCTAAATCCTCTTTTCATATAAATAATTAATAACTTCATTTTCTATCTAAATAACACCCGATATGAAGATTATTTTTACATTAATTATTTCTCTTATATGTACCTCTTTCCTTGTCAGTCAGTCAGTTGTGATTGAGGGATACACTTTTGAGACAGGTAACAGAGGCTTCATTGCTGGCGCAAAAGTAGTGATTATGTCTGGCGAAGAAGTCCTTAAGACTACGATAGCTGATAAAGAAGGGCATTTCTACTCTACGGTACCGTCTAAAGACATTTATACTCTAAAACTTACTTCTGATCTGTATGAGGACTTATCTATGGAGGTTCGAGGTGATACTAAGTCTGATGATAACAAAATCTTCGTCAAAGCTCAGATGAAGCGATTGCCAGGTTACTTGTTAGAGTTAACAATGGCAGAAGAACGGAGTAATGAGGATTCTATAGTCAATGCAATAAGCAATACGAGGATCGATATATTTAATAATTCTACATTTGAAGAAGTTCAAGTCTTAGAAGACTATCCTGAGCCTCAGTTTTCGGTACCATTATTCAAGGAGAACCACTACACTATACTCATCAGGAAGGAAGGCTATATCGCTAAGCGTATAGAAGCATTTGTAGATGTAGAGGGCTGTATTCTTTGTTTTGAAGGACTGGGTAGTGTGACGCCAGGTGTGACAGAAAACCTTAGTAGAAACAATCAGATCGGTGTGCTCTTAGCTAATGTAAGTCTGGAAAAAGCATTCTCTGGTAAGACGATAGTATTAAAAGACCTTTATTATGATTTAGGTAGTGCTAAACTAAAATGGGGAGCTAAGAAAGAACTAAATAAGCTTGTCGGGATGATGAAGGATAATCCTGGTATAAAAGTAGAATTAGGTGCTCATACAGATGCTCGTGGTAATGATGACACCAACCTAAGTCTCAGCCAAAGAAGAGCTCAGAATGCTGTTCTGTATCTCATAGAGAAGGGTATAGATGAGGAGAGAATCATATCACATGGATATGGAGAGACGCAACTGCGTAATGAGTGTGCTGATGGTGTTAAATGTACGGAGAAAATGCATGCATTCAACAGGAGAACAGAGATTAAAATCTTAGATGTGGTTAAGTCTGATGAACCTGTGAAGTCTCTTAAGCAGATGAAGATGATGGCACGAGCAGAAAAAGAAATGGAGGAATTAGCATTTGGAGGACAAGTGAAAATAGGTAATCCTAAGGATACTAACTCTGAGGAAGAGGCAGAAGAGAATACTATAAAAGACAATAAAGAAAAGACTAAAGAAATAATCGAAAAGGTCAAAGAAAAAAGTACTTCAGATGTAATGGAAGCATCAGATGAACTTGCCTCAGAGGTTAATAAAGATATGGATATGATAGATGAGGCTGACAAACCTGTACTTACGAAGGTCATAGATCCAGAAGAACTCGAGAAGTCTAAAGAGATAATCTATAAGGTCCTCATCAAAGAAACAGTAAATCCATTATCTAAAGAGCATGCCTTTTATAAGACTCATAGTGACTTACTACAGGTTAAAACTTATAATGGTTAT
>CALLAG010000429.1 GCA_938002705.1 uncultured Saprospiraceae bacterium
TTTCAGGTTTTTTGGTTTATGTTTTGTTATCAATTTGTCTTCTTGATAACTACACCCTTTTGACGTAGAATTGTGGTGAAAGTCATTATTTAAAACTGATTTTATGAATTTCTTAAGGGTTATTTTAAATCCATCTTATTCGGCACATCAATAGAACTTGTTAGTCACCAGAAAGTGTCGATATTTAATACAATTTGACTTATAGAATGGCGGATAAGATCGCTCATATAATTTATTTCAGATTAAGGCAGAAAACGTAGGCATAGCCTTAGCTATGGCGAGGCTTTCTAACGCAGATATGGAATAAATTATAATGCGAATTACCGCAATTTTATAGGTTAACTTGTATAAGGCGAGATATAACTTTACATAGGTCCTAAAAAAACTTATGGACCTTCACACTTTTGCGAGGTCCATTAAGTAATGCTGATCAATTCCTATCTTGACTTACGTTTATCTTTAGGCTTTTGGGATTAGTGAAATCATCAATTATAATGATAACAACCTTTAGACGTATAAATTTTCAATAAGTCATCTTGAGATAGGAATTATATCGTAAAAAAAGATTTTTTGATTCTTAATCACAAGATATTAACTGATAAAATACGAACTATAACATATGGCTATTTTCACAATATATAGACCACTGCAATTGAGTATTCCCTATTTTGCAATCAAACTTGGTCAATACAGTGACATTGAGCTTCTCTATTAATATTTTTTGTAGTATGGACTTAGTCAATCTTAAGAAACGAAAAAAGCCTCCCAATTGGGAGGCTTCAGTAGCGTGAGGCGGGCTTGAACCGCCGACCTCAGAATTATGAATCCTGCGCTCTAACCAGCTGAGCTACCACGCCGTTATTGTGATAAAACAATAAATACCAGCAGACAATTATGTCCTTAGATATTTTGAGAGTGCAAATATATAGGAATTGGGATATAACAGCAATCTGCGTCAAACTTTCTTACAATCTATTATTATCTGTACTGAGAAATTAAGTGTGCTATTTCATTTTCAAACGAAAGCCAAGGATAATCTTTCATTGCAGATTCCATAAGTTCTATAGATTGATTAATAAATGTCTTGTGAGATTCTGTATTAGGAAATTGAGTCCTGTGAGACAAGCGCTTATTAATCTTATCTATGCGGCGCCTTAATGCTGCATCTTTATTGTCAAGATATGCATTTTCGAATTTTTCATAGATATAATCTACCGCCTCTTCACTAGGATGTACGAGATCTCTGTTATAGAATCTATAATCTCTCAGATCATCGAGCAATAATTCATATGCAGGAAAGTAGCTTACTTTACTGTTATGATCTATGATAGTATGTGTTGCTTCTATGAGTCGCGACTTACTTCTCTGATTTTCTATTATACCATCCTTTACATGTCTTACTGGACTTACTGTTATAATACATGACTTCAACTCAGGTGCAGCATTAGACATTATATCTATGATATCTTTTATGTCTTGTGTAATCTCAGGTATAGTCATAAGTCTCTTACTGAAATCCTGAGGAGGTCTTTTATGACAATTATTTACCACATGACCCGTTTTCTTATCCTCATAAATGTATGCTGAGCCCAACGTTATGACTAATTGTGAGATACTACTGATATACTTATAAGCTTCTGAGATAGATTTATTAGCGTTATCGGCACATAAGTCTCTATCAAGATGATTAAAGCTTCCATGAAAGTTAGAATTTTTCCACAATCCGTTGTGGAAAAAAAAATCTTGTTCAGGCAGCGAATTACCTGATGTACAAGCTCTTATAGTCGTGAGTATGCTTTTGGGGTTAAAAGTAATTCCTGCCGGATTTTGGAGTACATTATACTTTAAGCTTGATAGTTTTTTTCCTATTTCTACTGAGAAACATGAACCTATAAATAATAGATTTGAATCATATCTTATCTGAGATTCAGATTGATGGACTTCTAATGCGGTTCTAAAGGACAATTTAGTAAGTGTTTAATTTCAGTAAATTTCTCAAATATGGCATATTGATTGCTTAAGATATAGTAGAAATCAATAAACTATTCCGTAAAGCAATCTTCATTTTTCTTGCTTTACTGACAATGGCTTGAGATTTTACTTTAATATTCCCTTTATTTAAGTAAATTTATTCCTTTGGCACAGCCATCTAATTATTCGATTTAAAAAAATTTTACAATGACATATATTAAAAATATACTGGTTCTAGCATTCGTAGTGATGAGTAGTACTCTCATGATGGGTCAGGATATACACTTCTCACAGTTCTACATGTCACCACTTAATCTTAACCCAGCCATGACTGGTGTTATGAATTGTAAGACAAGAGCAATTGTCAATTACAGAAATCAGTGGTCACAGACTCTAACCAGTGATGCGTACAGTACTTATTCTGTATCTTATGATCAGAAGGTAGCTGTAGGAAGATCTGATTATTTCGGTATCGGTGGTACTCTATGGGGAGATTCTGCAGGAGCACTTAATTATGGAACTACACAGGGAAGATTGTCATTCTCCTACAGTAAAAAGATGGGAGGTTATAGAAAATCAGCTAAATACTTAGTTTTCGGAGCTGATGCTGGAGTTACTCAGAGAAGAGTAGACCTAGAAGGTGCAAGATGGCCTTCTCAGCATGATGGTAACGGTGGATTCTGTGCTACTTGCCCAGGCGGAAACTCTCAAATTACAGATAACGACTTCATACATGCTGATCTATCAGCTGGTTTGTTATTCTTCAATGTTATGGATGAGGCATCTAACTATTACGTAGGTCTTGCATTACATCACCTAAATCAACCAGGCGTTTCTTTTCTCAAAGACGCTAACGAAAACCTTACAAGTAGACTAACTTTCCACGCAGGTGGCCAGTTTGAGATAAATAGAGATTTCAGTATTCTTCCGGGATTCATATATATGTCTCAGGGACAGCATAGAGCTGTAAATGCAGGAGCAAGTGCAAGGTTTAACCTCGGATCAAGAACTGACGGTCAATCATGGCAGTTAGGTGGATGGTATAGAATAGGTAATAAAGTAGATGGTGGAATTCACTCTGATGCAGTTATCCTATCTACACGGTTTGATTATGGCAACTATGGTATAGGATTCAGTTATGATATAACAGTATCTAAGTTAAGTGAGGCGGCGTCATTCAATGGTGCATTCGAATTTGCTTTAAATTACCTCATATGTGGACCAGAAAAAAGATCTGTATACTGTCCAAGATTCTAAGAAGGATATAACAAAAATAAAATCTAAAATCCTTGCTTGATACAATTCAAGCAAGGATTTTTTTTTACTTTAGACCTACTCAAAAGAATCGTGACTTCTATCGACGAATCTATATTGCACTATCAGGTCAATCCTTATTCACTAACTCAATCAAAAATAAGATACCATGTTTGGAAATTCGAAAAAACCTAATTCGGACCAAGGTACATCTCTACCCTCATCATCTTCCATTAATACTATCGTCGTAGGTACAAGTATAGAAGGTACTATAGATACTCAGAATGACATCCGTATAGATGGCAAAGTAGATGGTACGCTGACATGTGCAGGAAAGCTCATTATAGGGCCAGATGGTAAAGTAGAAGGTGATGCTAACTGTCAGAATGCAGTCATCGAAGGACAATTCAGAGGTAATCTTACTGTGACAGATATTCTAGACGTCAGAGAAAATGCTTCAGTAGTTGGAGAAATAAAGACTGGAAAACTACTCGTCCAGAATGGTGCTACATTCAATGGAAATTGTGATATGGGACAGCGTATTAAGAGCATACCTACTGACAGCACGAAATCTAATGTCTCGTAGACATAATGTCAAACTCCTCAGATAAAAGAGCTAAAAAGATAAAAGCTATAAGAAATTACGCCAAGTATTCTGGCTTAGCATATCAGATGATAGGTCTTGTAGCAATATCAGTATACTTCGGATTAAAAGCTGATAGATACTATGGTAACGACGAGAGTAAGTACATTACAGTCATCGCAGTTATGATAGTCTTCACCACATTTATGTATAGATTGTATATCACAGTGATAAAGAAGAATGAAAACAGTTAATTTCTTAAAACACATCATAGCTGCTATATTATGCTCTGCTGTCGTTTTCTATATCTGTACCTGGATAATTCCTGTGCAACCTTACATGGATGTCCTTATCTACGCCATATTGTTTTTTACAGTTCTTACTTCATCTGTATATTGGCTTGGAGTGAGATCATTGATAAAGCAGCAGAATAACTTTTTTCTCTACATTATCATTCTCAACGTATTCGTAAAGCTTGTTGCCTCATTCGTCTTTATGTTTCTCTATGTACAAGCTAATGACCCTACGGATAGATATTTTCTTGTACCATTCTTATTGACATATCTTATCTTTACAATTTTTGAGACATACATACTAAGCATACAAGCACGCAGCTCAAAGTAATCACATATGGACACGACTTCACTAAAAGCAATATTCTCAGCAGGACAGGAACATAATATAGGATCTGATGAGTCCTTTAGGATTCTAGAAGACAGAGGTGACCACTATATCGCCGAGTATAAGAATACAATCTATAATATCTCGGTAGAATCATTTGATCCTAACAGTAAGTCCTATACACTTAGCGTGAATGATGTCCCTATACAATTAGCTTTAAAAAATGGCTTAGATCAGCTCATAGACCAACTGGGTCTTAAGAGCAAGAAAGAAGAAGATGTATCACAAGTACTCGCTCCTATGCCAGGACTGGTCATAGATGTATCTGTATCAGTAGGTGATGAGGTACAGAAAGATGACCCATTACTTGTGCTAGAAGCTATGAAGATGGAGAATGTCCTCAAGTCAAAAGGTAGTGGAATCGTCAAAAAAATCCATGTCAATAAACAAGATAAAGTAGAGAAAGCTCAGCTTCTTATAGAATTTGAATAATCTAGAGTACCTCTATCTACGACATTCTTGGCTGAACAGAAAATTGAAATTTTCTTAAGCGAATATAATGAACATATACTGCGTTGTTCATCAGTCATTTAGCGAAGGCTATAATCCTTCTTCTCGCCTTGTCTATGCCCATTCTATTCTACTTTCAACTCAAGAGGCAGTAAATATAGAAGTACCCTCTATTCTATTCCCTGTCGAGGGTGTCGTTCTTATGATGAGCTTTATATCTTCCTTTTCCAAACTTAGTACCATTAAACTCCATAGACTTGCGCAATTCTGCTTGACGGTCTTCTGACAATCTATTAAAATCACGACACTTCACAGAACAGCAACCTTCCCAATTATCGTTGCAGGACTCACATTGTATGAATAAGATATGACAGGCGTCATTAGCACAGTTATTATGATTATCAGATTTCTCGCCGCATTGATGACAAGAAGAGATGATATCATCGCTGATTTTCTCTCCCAACCGATCATCAAAAACAAAATTCTTTCCTTTGAATTTATTAGGAATATTTTGCTTTTTCGCTTGACGAGCATATTCTATAATACCTCCATCTAACTGGTATACGTTCTGGAATCCTTTATGCTTAAAGTAGGCACTGGCTTTCTCACACCTTATGCCTCCAGTACAGTACATGATGATATTTTTCTCCTCCTTTCCAGAAAGAATTTCTTCTACATGCGGAAGTGCCTCTCTGAATGTCTCCACATCTGGAATAATTGCATCCTGGAAGTGTCCGACCTCACTTTCGTAATGATTACGCATATCTATGACTATAGAATCTTCTGACTCACTTAGTGCATTAAATTCTGCAGCCGTCAAGTGCTTCCCCTTATTAGTCACATCAAATCCCGAATCATCTAGCCCATCAGCTACAATCTTGTTACGTAACTTGATCTTGAGCTTATAGAACGACTTTCCGTTATCCTCTATAGCGAGATTCAATCTGACAGCATTGAGAAAACTGATAGTATCTAATGACTCGACTAATAGATCATAATTATCTTCTAAGACTGATATCTGAGCATTGATCCCTTCAGAAGAGACGTATATCCTTCCTAATACACCGATATCCTGCAGCAGAATATAGAGATGATCCCTAAATAGTGGTGGATTAAGAATATGAGCATACTTATAGAATGATAAGGTAATCCTCGGACGAGGGTCATTCTCTATGACCTCTTTGAGTACTTTTTTGTCGACTTTGTTATATAGTCTCATCGCTTTTGCATTAAACGTGAGTGAATAAAACACAAAGATAATTTTACTTATTCAAAAAGTCCACAACAATCTTCTGTCTCTACATTGAGAAGTTGCATTTCTTCATAGCTGGTGATCGTGGGACCATTGGCTTGGACAAAGTATCTATCACCCATAGGGCATACATTACAAGCTTCGCAGTCTCCTGTAGTATAGTCTAACACTAACTTGATATCATCTATGGCATATCCGTTTTTCTCAAGCCAAGTCCTCATATCAGATTCTCTTTTATCCTTTGGATCTGATATATCTACCTCGTCAGAAAAAAGGTCTCCCTGACAAGTCCTAACATCAAAGCTAAAGCAATATGAATCAATCAATTGTGGGCAGTCCTCCCCACAAGAAAAGAGTATTATAAGGCTTAAGAATAGCAGGAATTTACTTCTCAACATAGAACCTTGTCTATCGAGACAATTCAGAACTTATCTCAAATAATTTGTTTTTGTAAGCGACGATCGATTCTGACATATCCTCAGTATCGGCAGTATCAAATTGCCATTTCCTAACTTCAGAATCTACAGTTATCTCTAAATATATACCGCCTCCATCAGCACAATCTGGGCAACCGTATACATCTGTAGAGCTATCAAGCAATTCTTGAGGAATGTCCTGCGCAAGGTCTTGAACTAATAGATAATCTTCAGCACTTAATGGCTCATCGCTAAATCTAAGGTCCACAAAGCCATAGTCTACCTCATCAGGATATACTGCATTATCTATAATCTGAAACATATGGGTGCAATTACCTTGACATTGGCCGTAGTAGTACCCAAAAATGAAAGGGTCACCTGAATTAGTAACAGTAGTCTTACTACAAGAGCTCAATAGGAGGATCAAAATAAAAAATGATAGTGATTTCATATTTCTGTTTTATTGATAGCTAATATTCTAATAGACGTCCATACAGGAGATATCTGTTGGTAATATGCACTGAAGTAGAAGATTAGGTCAGACTGTAAGTAGAAATATAGTCGATGAATGATAGGCATAAAAAAGACCCAGTAAATACTGAGTCTTACAAATGAAGCGCCTCCTCAAGGACTCGAACCTTGGACCCTCTGATTAACAGTCAGATGCTCTAACCAGCTGAGCTAAGGAAGCATTTTCTTCTTTCGGTCTGCGAATTTATATGTATTCCTTTTATTCTGCAATTTTTCAGCGATTAATTTACAACCACTATTCAAGACAACTAAATTTATTGCCATTTGTCTGTATAAATGAATGAAGTTGATAACTTCAAATAGAATAATCAATATTCCTTATCTTACGATCACAAATAGATACTATGCAATCATTAGCCATTATACCAATCATTCTTATAATCTCTATATCCTCTTTCGCCCAGACTAAGATAGATGTTAACGTTTCTTCTCTCAAATCGGTAGAAACGCTCTCGCTACCTGCTTTAGACAATGCATCTCTTACAAGAAGATACAAATCGGCCCAAAAACAAAGTAGTGCATTGAGATTTGCAGAAGCCAGAGACGTCAGCATCAACCCTGAGAAGCATGGAACCTGGGAGCATACCCAAGATGATATCATGGTATGGCGACAAAGAATAATATCTCCTAATGCTCATAGTATAAATTTAGCTTTTACAAGCTTCTACCTACCCTCTTCAGCTTCAGTATTCATCTATAACATAGACAAAACAGAGATTATCGGACCACTAACTAAGTCTGATAATGATGAGCATATGCAATACTGGACCCCACTCATTACTGGAGAAGAGGTCGTCATAGAACTTCAAATATCATCAGAAGAATTAGAAGATTATAAACTTGAAATATCTCGTGTTAATCATGATTTTGCTAATATTCAAAAATCATTTTCTGGGGCATGTAATGTTGATGTAGAGTGTGGTAGCGAAGATGGATATCCCCTTATAGACAGATACAGGGATATAATCAGATCAGTAGGTGCTTATACACTCGGAGGTATAGATGCATGTAGTGGTACATTAATTAACAATGCTCGTAATGATTGTACCCCATATTTTCTGACAGCTGACCACTGCGGTATAAGAACTAATAATGCATCCTCTGTGGTCATCTACTGGAACTATCAGAATAGTACTTGTAGACAACCCAATGGTAATCAGTCTGGTGGCTTAGGTGACGGTCTGAGAAATCAATTTAATTCAGGTTCTACCTTGAGAGCGACATTAGACGATTCTGATTTTGCACTTTTAGAACTTGATGACCCTATCGATCCTGATCTTAACCTCTATTATTCCGGATGGAGTAGAGCCTATGAACTCCCAGATACATCGATATGCGTACATCATCCTGGTGTAGAAGAGAAGCGTATCAGCTTTGACTTTGACAGACTTATCTTTGATGATGGTGTTGGCGCATTAGGTCTCGGGTCTAATTCTGATACCACCCATATTGCAGTATTAGATTGGGATATAGGGACAACAGAAGGAGGCTCATCAGGATCTGGCATATTCAATACTAAAGGAGAACTCATAGGACAATTAACTGGAGGCCTTGCAGCATGTGGTAATAATGCTTATGACACTTATGGATGGATGAATTATTCTTGGAATGGTGCTGGAACAGACGGTACTTCGCTGAAGCCATGGCTAGATCCAGATAATACTGGATTAACATCAATGCCAGGTCGGGGATGTAGTTATGAATTAGTTATCGAAAATTTAGCATATCAAATCTGCGGTGCCAATCAGAATTCCTTAGAGATTCCAGTTGTTGCAGAAGGTATATTTGAGAATCCGTTGATGTATGAAGTAGTAGGCGCTCCTAATGGAGTAAGCGCTGATTTTGATTTTGTAAGTAATGTAAGTACTGAACCCAATAGACTGGTATTATCAGGACTGAGCAATATAGGAGAATCAAGTTTTGATATAACAATAAGCATTGATGATGGTGCCAATAGAGTAGAAAAAACAATCGACATTGATGTATATGTAACTAACCCTACACCTCCTACTATCTCATCACCAGCTGATGGCTCCGAGAATCTTCCATTATCAGTAGAGTTGAGATTATCAAGAAGAAATGTACCTCAGAACCAGTTCCAGATATCTACCGATGAGAATTTCTCTAATATTCTTGTAGACGAACTTGTTTCCTCAAGTGATTATACAACAGATAATCTACAACAAAACCAATTGTACTTCTGGAGGGCTAAGTCACTCAATCCGTGTGGTGAGTCAGACTGGTCAGCCGTGAATAGTTTTAGAACTTCAAAGATTCTATGTGCTACCATATCTAACTTAGGTGACCCTATGATCATCGGCGATGAAAATCCGTCCACTATTATGTCAGCTACTAACTTGCCTTATGTATTTAATATAGAAGATGTAGTTATCAATAATGTTACTGGTACACATTCGTTTGTCAGTGATATTAATGCTTCATTATCTTTTGGGGGTCTTACTTCCAGACTATTTGGTGATATATGTTTTTCGGGTGATAATTTTAATCTTGGATTCGACGATGCCTCTTTACTATCTAATATCCCATGCCCTCCCACTAGTGGAAACCTATTTCAACCTGATTCTCCATTAAGCGTATTCGATGGTGCAATCGCCACTGGGGATTGGGTTCTTAACATAGAAGACACGGCCTTTGATGATGGTGGGATGTTACAAAGTTGGTCTATGGACGTATGCTACTCTAATCCAGTGGCGCCGATTATCGTACCGCAGAATAATATATTAATAGGATGCTACGATACTGAAATCGTAACAAATGTATATCTCGATGCAGGATCTGCCATCCCTAATTATGAAGTCCAAGTCGTCAGTACAAATAGTGGGAATATTATACCAAGCACATTTAGAATAGATGCCACAGATCCTGATAATATGACTCTATCGATAACCCCAACTCTACAAGACGATGGCTTAGCAACTGTGCAGCTTATTAATACCGATAATAATAACATCGCTTTTTTTACAGTCATCAAGTTTGATCTATCTGATGGTTCTGAGAAGCCCGTTGTTATGTACCCTCAGTCTGGAGCCGTACTTAATTATAACCAATTTGATCATGTTACTTGGGATTCTGGAGCTTTCTCTGGTGGTTATATAATCGAGATATCAAGCGACAATAACTTTAATACTATAGATCTCAGCATCACAGGCGATAACGAGAATGATGTCGCTATAGATCCTAATAGCTTAGTAGAAGGACAATACTATCTGCGAGTTGGACATCAAAATTCTTGTGGCTACTCCTATTCTGAGATCATAAGCTTTATCATAGATAGTAGTGTAGATGTTACAGATATAGATGATGTACATAGTGCTGACATATTTCCTAATCCGGGATCTGGATTATTCTACCTAAGGACTGAGCAGCCCCTATCTGAAGAGTATAATATCATGGTCACAGATATACAAGGAAAAACATATAATCTATCTGTAGAAAGGATAAATGCCAATAATCTAAAACTTGAATTGACTAACTATCCTTCTGGCGTATATTACATTAATGTTATAGACCAGAAATATAATATCAAGAAAAAAATAATAAAAATATAATCACTCCTAAGCAGTGATTGTATCGACATAAGACTTACATAGGATAAAGATAAACTCTTTACCTATGTCTGTCATGTCCTCATCCTCATCATCTACAAGTATATCTTCTACAAAGGCGAGCAAATCTTCTTCTCCAGATGACTCAAAAAAAGCATCCTTACAAGCGTCCCAGGAGGATGCTCCTTCTCTTAGGGTCCAGTTTGATTCTTCGTTAAGATAGAAGGCCGCCATATCCAACTCTGGAAACTCCCCATGACAGTTATTATATGCATGGAATATAACCTCACAACAAAAGAACATGACTTTTCTTTCGCTATCATTAAGTACATCAAAGTTATCACTAGCCAAATAGGCTAAGAATTCTTTTTCCTCTAAGAATATATCATTGACATTATCTTCTAATGATTGTAAATAATTATCTATATGAGATTCTAATATCATGATATCGCAATTTCTTGTACAATAAAAAATCCATCTTCACCTTGATCTTGATAGAGAGGCATCAAGATCATTCCATCAGATGAAGCATACACCTCTTTACCATTATTAGTAGCTAATAGTTCCCCTTTTTCTATTTTTTGAAAATTTGTATAACCTAATTTCATTTTAAAATTATCAGCTTGATCTATACTGAAATGATCTATAAGTCTGGTTAGTTTCGGTAAACCTTCAGCATAGGATTGTAGTATTATTTCGTGTAGATTTTCTACATCGTCAGGCTTGACTGCGCCTACTTCTCGTAACAAACATATTATACCAGCTACTGCCCTATTAATAGATCTAACTTCGTCGTGCTGCCCAGATTCGAAGCTGATACAAGTCGTATCTATGCCCATATTTTCAGTATTGAAATAATGCATCGTTGTCCCTTCTAGTCCTTCCACTATGCCCAATACTACAGGAGCATGGAGTCCTAATGCAATGTCAATATATTCAGGAGTATTTTTACATATTGTAAATATGCCACCGAAAGAAGATGTTGTATGCAGATCCAAAAATATTATCTTTTCGGGCTGATAGGACTCTATCTCTGCCTCTATCATTTCTATAAAACTGATGAGTTCTATATCCTCTGCGTCAGTGTTAGTTTTAGATTTTAGGGAATCAATGTTTTCTTTATAGAATTGCCTATTAAGATCTTTAGATAAGAACCTCTTCTTAAGATTATATGCCTGAAGATTTCCTATCAGCCCTACGAATCGTCCCTTGTAAGAAAAATCATGATTCTTAATATGTTCTACATCTAACATTTTGAGAACGAGCTCTATGGCTCTTACGCCTGCAGGTTCGTTACCATGCATAGCTCCAAAGCAGATAACCAAAGGGCCTTTTACACCTGTATCATATCTTCCTATTAATCTACTCTCCAGCATTACTTGGTTTTTCTATTGATTTTCTTTTGAGCTTCAGCTCTGCACCATGACCACAAATATAGTGTAGCATATGATCTATATGGCTTCCATGATTCCGCAATTCTGTACATATCATCGAAAAGCACTTTTTTTTCTGATGTAATCCCATAAAGCGCTTTCATAGCTTGCTGGATGGCAAGGTCTTTTACCGGTAATACATCTGGCCTCTTAAGCTCAAAAATCAATATCATCTCTGCCGTCCATGTGCCTACACCTTTAATTTCTGTAAGTTTATTTATTATCTCATCATCACTATCTCTCTCCCAATTATACGCTATCAAATCTTCTTCCAAAAAGAACTGGCTTATATTGATTACGTACTGAGTCTTGGGTCGAGAAAGTCCTACTGATCTCAGAATATCAAAGTCCAGAGCTAATATATCTTCGGGCCTATAGGCTGCTTGACCTATAAGGTCTATTAGTCGCCCGTATATAACGTCTGCTACTTTATAAGATATCTGCTGATAGATAATGTTTTTAACAAGTTCATTATATACATTTCCTGATCCAGGCAGCTCGAGAATCTGAAGTTGATCGACAATATCCCTCAGGACAATATCCTTACTTAATTGCTCTTGGGCTGCTTCTATACTCATATATTCTATCAAAAATGATTTAACTTTAACAATTACGGAAATTACAGCAATTCTATGAATAAGACTTTCTTTATAATATTACTTTCTTGCCTTAGTTATGCACTATCTGGACAAGACTCTCTTAATATGTCACGAGTAGGTATCTATAATCCACCGAACATGCCAGCTACATCAGGCGGTAATATATATAATGATATATGGGGATATACTGCCGCTGATGGCTCAGAGTATGCGATAATCGGTAATGCTGATTCTATATTAGTGGTAGATGTGAGCATATGCAGCGATCCACAGCGAGTATATGGATTTGATGGTGGCAATACTACTATCTGGAGAGACTTCAAAGTATATCAAGATCATATGTATGCAGTCTGTGACAACTGTTCAGAGGGGCTCCATGTATTTGATATGTCTGGTTTACCTAACGGTAATGTTAGTCATGTACTTACCACAACGTCTTTTTTTACTAAAGCACATAATATCTATATCGATACAGCATCTCATAAGCTGTATGCAGCTGGTGGCAATGGGGCAATAGAGGGTCTTACTGTTCTTGATCTATCTAACCCCGCTAATCCTACGCTTATAGAACATATAGAATTCGATGACGAACTACAGATGCCATCTACTAACTTCTATGTACATGATGTATTCGTACAGAACGATACAGCTTATTGTTCTCATGGGTACACTGGCTTCTATGTATGGGACCTTTCTGACCTTAATAATATAGACCTACTCGGTAGTTATGATTCTCCTGGATATAATCATAGTAGCTGGATAGATGAGACAGGTGCTTATTCTTACTATGCAGAAGAAGTGCCGCGTGGTCGTCCTATGGCCGTCGTAGACCTAGAGAACCTCGGCCACCCAGTTAATGATATACAACTAATACATACATTCAAGGACCCCATATCGACAATAGAATCAGATGTAACACCTCATAATCCATTTGTACATGAAGATACCCTATATATATCCTACTATGAGGATGGCATAAAAGTCTATGATCTTATAAATCCAGAATCTCCTACCCTCGTCGCATTCTATGATACCTATCCTGATAATGGCACTGCCTATGTAGATTATGATGGTAACTGGGGCACATATCCGTTCTTAAGCTCGGGATGCATTCTTGCATCAGATGTTATATATGGATTAAATACGCTCGAAATTATTCCCTGCCCCAATCCTATTACATATTACAGAGATAGTGATGGAGATACATATGGCGATTCTAATGAAAGCTATACTGGCTGTGCACAAGCAGAAGGATGGGTAACTAATGACTTAGATTGTAATGATGATAATGATATGATCAACCCTGATGCTACAGAGATCTGTGATGGTATAGATAATGATTGTGATGGTCTTACAGATGGTGATGACCCAGATGCTGTAGGCAATAATACATATTATAGAGATGATGATGGTGACGGATTCGGCGATCCTCAAGAGACAACGACTGGCTGTAGTATTCCACCAGGATTTGTATTAGATAACACAGATTGTGACGATAGTAATCCTAATAATTACCCAGGCAATACTGAAGTATGTGACGGAACAGATAACAACTGTAATGATCAGATAGACGAAGGCCTGGACATGACCTACTATGCAGATACTGATAATGACGGATTCGGAGATGCAGCTAACTCAATTATTGATTGCTCCTTACCATCAGGGTATGTTATTGACAATACAGATTGTGATGATAATAATGCTAATGTAAATCCTAATGCCACAGAAATATGTGACGGTATAGACAACAACTGTGATGATCAGATAGACGAAGGTCTGGACATCACTTACTATGCAGATACTGATAATGATGGATTTGGAGATGCAGCTAACTCAATTATTGATTGCTCCCTACCATCAGGGTACGTTCTTGACAATACTGATTGTGATGATAATAATGCTAATGTAAATCCTAATGCTACAGAAATATGTGACGGTATAGACAACAACTGTAACAATCAATCCGATGAAAACTGCCCCATAGAACCATGTGATGGTAATAACTTATATATCAATCCTGCAACTCAGAGCACTTATCGTGCTAAGCAAATAATAGAGTCAGATGCAGTAATCAATAGTACTCAAGATATAGAATACTTTGCGGGACAAGCAGTAGAGTTAGATGAGGGATTTGAAGTTAGCTTAGGGGCTGAATTTCTTGCTCAGATTAAGGATTGTCTACTCTCTACACCGATGAGCATGGAATCAGAGATACTTGTACAGAAGGATTTCTTCACACGACATTCATACTCTGTATATAGAAAAGATATTCTAATCAGAGAAATAACGAGCTACGAAGAATTCTTAGAATACTTAAAGCAAGACTCTAAAGATACCGATATACTTAAAGTAACTAAATAACACATACACATAGGGTAAGTATCATGCCTCCTTTAGAATTAAATGACAACTATTAGTCATATTACGATTTATTGGCATAAGATTTGGATAAGCTATCGTAGACTAAACAACCTGAGAAGTGAGCAAAGTATTAACCTACTTGACTCTATGTATAGTAAGTCATTTCAGTATGAATAATGCTGAGATAGATGCTTACAATTATATAGATCAATATAGTGAATTAGCCGTAATTGAGATGTATAGGACGGGCATTCCTGCAAGTATAACATTAGCACAAGCCTTACATGAATCTAATGTAGGCAAGAGTGATCTGGCCACAAGGGCTAATAATCATTTTGGTATTAAGTGCAAAAGTTACTGGAGAGGCTCTACATACTATCACGAAGATGATGACTTAGATGAATCTGGAAGATTAATAGAATCTTGTTTTAGATCATATGAAAATGCACATGATTCTTATATAGATCATTCTAATTTTCTTAAGTATACAGAGAACTATCAGAACCTTTTTAGTGTAGATGTAAAAGACTACAAAGGATGGGCATATGGGTTAAAGACATCAGGTTATGCTACAGATGTCAGATACTCAGAAAAACTCATAAAATACATAGAAAAATATCAGCTACATCAGTATGATAATGCTGAAAATCCATATTTGAAGTTAAGAAAAATAAAAAATCTTAACATCAAATAATTAAAAACATATATTAGTGTTGCCAAAGCGATCTGGAGAAGGACGAGCAATAAACCAATCTAGGAAAGATTTTGTATAGAACCTAAATCTCAACTAATCTTGGATCTTTTCATTTTGCTTTGGCTTTTTTATTATTGAGTCTTTTGCCGTCTCAATAAATTCTACTCTATTCATATATAGGTCTCTTGCAGTAAACATTGCTTGTCGCATAGAATCTGCATTAGCTATACTCTTACCAGCGATAGAGTATGCCGTCCCATGATCAGGAGAAGTTCTTACTATAGGCAAGCCCGCAGTAAAATTCACACCACTACCAAATGACAATAACTTAAACGGTACCAGACCTTGGTCATGATACATAGCAAGTACTGCACTTACTTTCTTAAAGTCTCCAGCTCCAAAAAAACCGTCCGCAGGATATGGCCCAGCTGCTAATACACCATTATTCTTAGCTTCTTTCAATGCAGGCTTGATATAATCCTCTTCTTCGCTACCTATAACGCCATTATCTCCAGCGTGAGGATTTAATCCAAGGACCCCTACTATAGGCTTCTCTATACCGAAATCTTGCTTAAGCGCTTTAGTTAATATTTTAAGTTTTCTTATTATTTTATTTTTATCGAGTTGAGTAGGTATATCCTTGACAGCTACATGATTACTCGCTACAGAAATGATAATCTCATCAGAGACCATAGTCATCACTGTCTCAGGTGCATTAAATGACTCAGTAAGATATTCTGTATGTCCTGGATATTTAAAACCTGCTAATTTCATAGCAGCCTTATTAATCGGTGCAGTTACCAGTACATCTATCTTACCTGCCTTAGCGTCTATGACAGCTTGATCTAAGGCTTTGATAGCTAGTAATCCTGCCTCTTCTTGTGCCGTTCCAAGCTTTATGTCTATAGGGGCATCTTCTACGTTAAAGACATTGATCTTATTATGGGCTGCATTATCTACATCTTTTATAGACACAAAATTAAAATTGGTATCATTCACGATGTTCTTATGATATATCATAGCCTTGGAAGAACCATAAATTATCGGTGTAAAAAACTCAGACATCTGTGGATGCGATAGAGCCTTTATAATAATTTCAGGACCTATTCCATTTATATCACCGATTGTAATGCCTATCTTTATTTTCTTTGCCATCTTATATTTTCTAATTATTGGCGAAGATAAACTAATTTCAATAGTTGATTTTGAAAGCTAAAAAACAATTAGGTCAGCATTTTCTTACAGATCAAGCTGTGATAGCCGATATCGTAGATCTTATCAAAGAAGAATGCAAGCAGAATACCCCTCTAATAGAGGTAGGACCAGGCAAAGGCGTACTGACACAGGACCTTATAGGTCATTTTCCGCGATTTAAGGCTATAGAATTTGACCGAGATATGGTATCTGTACTTAATGATAGCTTACCCACATTAGATCTGATACAAGAAGATTTTCTGAAAGTACCTCTGGATACCGTCTATCCTGACGAGTTCAATATAGTCGGTAACTTTCCATATAATATATCTACAGAAATAATATTTAAAATCCTCGAGAATGTAGAACGTGTCACGTGCATGGTGGGTATGTTCCAGAGAGAAGTAGCTAATAGAATATGCGCCGGACCTAAAGGAAGAGTCAATGGAATCATAAGCATAAGGGCCCAAGCTCACTATCATGCTGAAAAAATATTTGACATAGCTCCTGATGCATTCTCCCCTCCTCCTAAGGTACAGTCCTCTATGATCGTACTCAGACGTAGAGACGATTATGGTATTGATTGTGATGTGAAGACATTCAGCCAAGTTATAAGAATGGCATATGGGCAGCGCAGAAAAAAAATGAGAAATACTCTAAAAAGC
>CALLAG010000430.1 GCA_938002705.1 uncultured Saprospiraceae bacterium
GGCATCACTGCCATGAGCAAGATGGAGGACGAATATCAAGAAATGATAAATAAGATCTATGTCCCTACTGCTTGAAAGCATCAAAGTACTCGATAACAAAATCTATGCTTGGCCTTATCATGAGCAGAGGATACTGCGCAGCCTTAAGACTTGTTACGGTGATGAGACAGACAGCCTTATATCTCTATCTCATCTACAGAAATATGTAGATCAGTTAGATAATCGGCTCTACAAACTAAGACTCATCTATAATGATCATAGCTACAGAATAGAACATCATCTCTATAGCATGAAAAATATACAGTCATTAAAATTAGTACATGATGACTCTATAAGATATTCTGAAAAATACGCCGATAGAGAAACGCTGAACGATCTCTATTCTAAAAAAGGAGATGCAGATGATATCCTCATCATACGCAATGGATTAGTCACAGATAGTTACTATTGTAATGTTGCTTTATTAAAAGATGGATTGTGGTATACTCCTAAAAGTCCACTTCTTAATGGTGTGATGAGGCAGCAGTTATTAGATCAGGATTTAATTATTGAGGCTGATATATTAGCTGATGATCTGTCGTCATATACTCGCATTAGGTTATTTAATGCTATGGTGGGCTTTGGGGATGTGGAGGTTTCTGTGGATAATGTTTTTGAATAAGTCAAAAACTTTTGGCGTTTGTCGAGGCTTGTAGCCTCGATACAATACGCTCATAATATATAGCAAGACTACTATCGGATCACGCATATTGCATTGAGGCTATGCCTGTCAATCCTCTAGTGGAAGCATTGAAGAGCTAATATTCTTTAAATTATATCAACTCCATCACTCGGCGACACAGAAATAACATCAAGCTGTAAGCCAAACTTCTCGTGATAGCTTTTCTCGATCGTTAGACTATCAAAACCATCCTGGACCAAAGCAATCACACTTCCCCCAAATCCACCACCCATCATTCTGCAGCCTAATACTTGGCTATCACTACTGAGTTCATTGCATACAAAATCTAATTCCTTGCAACTGACTTCATAATCTTCTGACAAAGACTTATGTGATTGATTAAGTAATGTTCCTAATGCTGAGTAGTTATTGTCAGTTATGCAGTTAACGGCTTGCCTTACTCTTAGTATCTCAGTGTATACGTGCTTGATTCTTTTTTGTAATAGTGGCTTGTCGTATAACACAGCAATGTCCGTATTCGAAACTTGGGAGAAGGTTTTCCTAGATTGTATTCTCTCATTAATAATCTCTAAAGCTTCTTCTACTTGGCCACGTCTGTTATTATAGGGTGTATTAGCCAATTCATGTTTGACATTGGTGTTCAGTAATATCCATTTGTAAGGATTAGAGGATATATCTACTAGTGAGTGTGTGCCAGTATTACAATCTATCAGTAAGGCATTGTCCTTCTGTCCATGCAGGATCGTGTACTGATCCATAATACCGCCACGTATACCTATACCGTGTTCTGCTTGAGAGGCGATATCTACCATCTTATTTTTTGTCAAGCCAAGATTATAAAGCCGATCTATAATGTGTATAATCCCTACGCATATTGCTGAAGAAGAAGAGACACCGGCACCCACCGGAATATCACTTGCGAAGTAAATGTCTACACCTCTGATGCTATAATCAGCAGATATAATTCTAATCGCTTGACTAAAGTAAGAGCGCCAACCGGAGTGATCGGACTCAACACCTATCAGAAAGTCCTGTTCCTCATCGACATCAAGCGCTTTGACATTTATAATATTATCTGAACGCCTTCTTGCTACGAAATACATGCTCTGCTCTATCGCAAATGGCAATACACTCCCACCACAATAATCGATATGTTCTCCTATAATATTAGCTCTGCCAGGAACTCTTATAATTATGTCTGGTGCACCGATATCGGTAGCAAATCTATCTTGGATATATTTTAATTTCGACATTCTTTTTATCCAGATTCTTTATTTAGATTGATGTCGCTCTTCTTTTAATATTCTTGCTCTTGACATTGCATATTTCTTATACTCCTCATTATCATGTGATGATTTTGCATACTTTTTATAATAATTAATCGCAATGCTTTTGTCCTTATAGTAGGTGTCAGAAGCTCTCGCAAGATAGAATAGCAATACTGGATCATCACTATACTTATACGCATCTTGATAATGCGGTATCGCCTCTTTGAGCTTATTATTATCATTATTTATTTTAGCCAAATTTCGATGATAATTCCCAACATTAGGTGAGATTGCTTCTTCTAATGCCTTTACATAATGATGTTCCGCAAAAGCCATATTATCCATCTTCTCATAAGCTGTCGCCAAATAATAATGAGCATACTCCTTACTTCCATTATCCATCAATGCTCTCTCTAAGTAGAATATCGATTGCTCAAAAGAATCAATCTGTATAAGAGAATAGCCCAGCAATTTATTATAGTAAGGCGACAGATCTACTTGGCCGGTTATTTTCTTAAGATAGTAGATGGTACTGTCGTATTCCTTTTGCTTATACTTACTCCGTGCTATTAATTGATGGAAGTTGATATTAGTCGAGTCCATTGATAGGCCTACATGCATAAGGCTATCGGCCTCATTGTATTGTTCGTTTTGTTGGAATATTTCTGTGAGGCCTCTGATGGAGAATAGGTCCTTAGGATTAAGTTTGTATGCTTGAGCATAATAGCTAAAAGCTTCCGTTATTAATCCTGCTTTGGCATAATTTTGTGCCAACTTACGTTTGAAAATGGCATTGTCAGAAAAGGTCTTAGATAGTTTGGTGTAGAACTTAACGGCCTTAGGAGTATTGTTCTCTTGCTCGTATATAGATGCTAATTGAGACATAGAGAGCTGATTAAGTGTATCCAATTCCACAGCCTTAAGAAAAACTTTTTTGGCTTCAGCCATCATCCCTACACGATATGCAGAAAGTCCCGCCCTTTCATAGTATGATACTACCGTAGTATCACTTTCTATACATCGGGAGTATAAATCATATGCCGATGCATAATCTCCTTTGTCATAAGCCTTAACCGCTGATAACTCAAGTGTATCGGCTTGAGCAATGGAAGAATCCGATACAATTAAGGCCGCTATTACTACAAAAAAATACTTCATAAAAAATATAGATGCTTCTGAATATCTGATTGATGTATAAGGTAATAATTTTTCTTATACCTTAGATGCATACAAAGTCATAGTGTGAACTTATATAACAATATCATAGCAGCCAAAAGAACGAATAAGAAAAAATTCGTTGTACTGCTCGACCCTGATAAGACTCATGGATTAATGCTTGATCAAACGATCAAGTTATGTAATGATGCACACGTAGATTACCTCTTTCTAGGTGGTAGTCTATTAATGCATACAGACTTAGATGACTACATACTAAGAATCAAAGCACAGTCAGATATACCCGTCATATTGTTCCCAGGTAGCACTCATCAGATAAGTAGTGAAGCCGATGCATTATTATACCTCTCAATGATATCAGGCAGAAACCCCGAGCTACTTATAGGTAAGCATGTAGAATCCGCAGCTCAAATCAAACAAAGTGGCATAGAAGTCATATCTACTGGATATATACTGATAGATGGAGGAAGACAAACTTCGGTCAATTATATGAGTAACACCATGCCGATACCCAGTGATAAAAATAGCATTGCAGTATCTACAGCAATAGCAGGAGAGCTGTTAGGTCTAAAAATGATCTATCTCGAAGCTGGTAGTGGCGCTACTACTCCAGTATCATCTTCTATGATAACAGCGGTGAGCAACTCTATAGACATACCACTAATAGTCGGTGGTGGTATAAGAACTCCAGAAGCAGCCGAAAAGTCTATAAAGTCTGGTGCTGACATCCTTGTCATAGGTAACGCCATAGAAAAAGATCCACAACTTATCATAGACATGTCAGCAGCTATCCATTCTTCCTCAAAATCAATAGTATAACAAAATGCTCAACGGACTCATCATAAGATCTACTGGTAGCTGGTACGAAGTACTTCTTGACTCTGGCGAAATCATTGCATGTAGGATAATAGGAAAATTTAAGTTAGATGGAAAAAAACTAACTAACCCAGTGGCTGTAGGTGATAATGTACTTGTCAGAATGGAAGAAGGACAAGAGACAGGTATGATCAAAGAAATCAAAGATCGCAAGAACTATGTCATCAGGCAATCGCCAAGAAAAAAGCACTTTCTCCATATTCTGGCAGCCAACATAGATCAAGCCATACTCATCGTCACTATCAGGCGACCGATGCTGAAGCAAGGCTTCATAGATCGATTCTTATTGATGACAGAGCCTTATGACATCCCAGTCCATATCTTCTTTAATAAATCAGACCTCTATACAGAAGATGATCTTGCTCTCTATCATGAACTCCGTGACATCTATGAAAAAATAGGTCATAGCACCCACCTTGTATCTGCGATGGATCAAGAAGGTATCGCCAATATGCGAGTAGTCATAGAAGGCAAGACCACCCTATTCTCTGGACAGTCTGGAGTAGGAAAATCGTCACTTATTAATTGTCTACTCCCTGATCAAGAACTGAAAACTAAAGTCCTATCTGAATATACAGGCAAGGGTCAGCATACGACGACATTTGCTGAGATGTTCTTAATGAAGAATAATACACATATCATAGATTCTCCTGGGATCAAGACCTTAGCATTTAACCACTTAGAAGAGAAAGATGTTGCACATAATTTTAAGGAATTCTTTAAAGCTTCTGTAGATTGCAAGTATGATAATTGCATGCACAAAGAAGAACCTAAATGTGCCGTCAAAGAGCAACTCGAAGCTGGAGAAATAAGCATACTCAGATATCAGAATTACTTACAACTATTAGAAGAGGTCACAGACCAGAATTATTGGGAGAGAAACAAAGACTACTAATTCTTGTCTTCTTGAAGGATAAAACCTTCATGAATATCTGAAGTCCTCTGATAGATCCTCCACGGGTTATGTCCAGGCATACAAGGCAGCTTATCATAACAGTATTCAGTCTTACTTTTATAATAAATAAAATTAGTCTCTATGGTATCGTAGTCTGATAACTGTGGTGTCCTCTTAGGATATATTACATGTGCTTCACTATTTATATCAATAGCCGTTTTTACAATATTCCTAGCTAATGAAAGCGCAACCAGAAAAGCTATTATATATAACAATGATTGCTTTGAGAGTTTGAAAAACTGTATATATCCCACAGCAGTAATAACAACAAATGCTAAAATAAATGCCCAACCAAAACGAATAGATGGAAAATTAAAAAACCATAGAACACAAATCATAGAGAGGACCAATTTAAAATACCACAACTTGCTTTTTGCCTTTAACAAGATTATCTCCAATAACAAACTCACAGTACTGAGGGGTAGGAAAATTATTACAAATTTTCCTATCATTAAATTCCAATTATTACTCAACCAAGTAGGTAACCAATCCATTACACTCAGTGGCTTAACACCTGAATAGAGATAGTCTGCTCTTATCAATTCTACTTTAGCATATTCTGCAACGACTATACTTGTATTACGTACATAATCATAAGGTAGCTTCCATACAGGATCAAATAAATCAACAAAATGCAACGGGTAAAGCACATACCCACTTATGAGATAATTACGATATAACCAAGGCATCGTATACGCCATTGATAATAGAGTCAGAACAAATATTGGAGTTTTCTTTTTATGGATAAAATGATAAATAGAAACGATTAAGGGATATAATAAGTAGACAATAGAAAACGGCTTAACTGTAAATAGAAATAGACTTATAATCACATAGGCATAATGCCGACTATCTAATTTATAAAACTCATGACATTCGATCCTTCTTATAATTTCTGCCAGTAAAAAAAGACCAATGAACATACTCGGATAATCTGCATCCATAGAATCTATTAAAGATTGGAATGGGAATACCAAAGAAGAAAGAAGTAAGACATCAGATGTATAGCTACTACTCTCTGACTTATACAGTCTATATCCAGCTCTAATTCCTATTATGAACATAAAGCAAAAAAGCAATGCATTAAGATCATAAGCACCACCTTTATATAGAAAGTCAAAACCAAAAATCGCTGACGACATATGCCAAGCAGAATTAATACCCAATCGACCGTTAAGCAATGCTACTCCTGGTACAGTAGGACCTTGCTCTATCCACTTAACAGTAGTGAGGTAATATCCCATCTCATCCATATTATCAGTGACAAGTGTTGCTTTAGACAATGCGATAATAAGAATGACACAACCAAAGAGTAAAAATATTAAAGATTGAGGCTTGATAGCTCTAAGTATTTTCTTGGCATACTTGATGGCAGGCCTCAGATTAAAGCAAGTATACAGTAAGCTTATCGCCAATATGGCAACAAAGAAAAACAAAGCTATACCGTTATAAATATTTACTACTTGTCCTAAGAAGGTAATGCCACTTAATCCTACTAAAAATTGTAATATTAATTTCAGCTCCGTAGGACAATCCACAGCCTTGGGAGTATACTTCTCTATAAAAGAAATAGACATATGCCCTATACTTAAGCATAGAAAACTTGTAATCACC
>CALLAG010000431.1 GCA_938002705.1 uncultured Saprospiraceae bacterium
GAAATATCAAAGGAAAGGATCAAACAATGATACTTGATTTTGTCAACGACCCCGAACAAATTCAGGAAGATTTTCAGAAGTACTACGGCAGTAATTATATGGAGCGAGACGAGCAGACGGATCCTAATGCACTCTATGACACATTATCCGCTATTGAATCTCACAATCTTGTTTATCAAAACGACTTAGATGCATTTGCGAAGATATTTTTTATCCCAGGTGATCATAAAGAGAAGCTCCAACCTATATTGTTGCCTATCAAAAAACGCTTTGTCGAAGATTATAATGATGAACAAAAGGCAGATATCAAATCGTGCATAAAGAACTTTGTAAGACTTTATCGTTTTCTATCACAGATTATCACTTTCACAGATGTCAATTTAGAAAAATGGTATGTGTTGCTCGTTCATTTATCGAAAGTACTTCCGGTAACTACAGCTCATTTGCCTTTGGGAGTGCTTGATGATATCAAGCTGCATAGCTATAAGTTACAACACCAATATACAGCTAATTTAGAGTTAGAATCGGGAGATACGCCAATGTCAGGTCTTAGTCCTAACGGAGGAGGAGGTAAAGACGATGATGAAGACGAGTGGTTGACTAAGATTATAAAAGTACTCAATGATACTTTTGGCCTCGATCTTACAGATGAGGATAGAGTTGACTTCGAAAAGATGAAAGAACGTATCTACTCTAATGAAGAACTCATGGGATACTTCAATGATAAAAACAGCAAAGACAATATCAAGGACAAGTTTGAAGAGACGATCGATGATGAGTTATTGAACTTTATCAACACCAAGCTAGAATTCTATAATAAGCTAAGCGAAGATAGAGCCAATACAATGTTTAAGCGTATGTGGTTTAATGACATATATGATCAGAGAGTGAGGGGAATGTAATAACAACTTTAGAATTAGTTTAATAATTGTTGCATTTTGACAGCTACTCCAATCCCTCATAATTCTCCACTCCAAATGCAGGAACACAAAAACATAAAAAGATAAGATCTACGGCTCCAGTATTAGTGATTCGCTGAGCAGTATTTCTTGGGATTTTTATAATGTCACCTTTGGATACTTTTTGAGTATAATTCTCACCTATTTCCATGAAGCCTTCTCCTTCTAAGATGTAGTACATCTCAGCGGTGTCCTTGAGAAGATGCCATGCTGTGGTGACATCAGGTTCTACACGGGCTCGTGCTATAGATGACGACCTATCATGAGTATCATTGAGTAATTCTATGATATGACAACGTTCTTCTGTAAGGAATTCTTTGGTTTCGTCAGTGGTGATATGTAGTATTTCGTCCATAGAGGTATATTCTATTCTATGACTAATTTTCTTATGAAAGTCTCATCGTATTGCGATATCGTCATCACGTAGATGCCGGGACTATAGTCTCTGACAGATATTGTCGTGCTATGTTTTCCGAGGAAGTTACCTAAGTCTTCAGAATAGATGAGTTGTCCTTGTAGATCCGAAATATATAACTTACTGGGTGCCGTTCTTCCAGTGAAGTCTATCTGTAGATCAGCCTTGGCAGGATTAGGAAACATGTTGAATTCATTGATAAAGTTACACTTGTCTACATGGGTTTCTTTGACCTGTGATTTGTTAGGTTCGTGACAGGCATGCTTGACATTAGTATCATAGATCCACTTGTAGTCTTGAAGTAATTGTTGGTCAGCATCTATAAGCACTTGTGCTGAGATTGTAGAAACGCCACAGAATATAAGTAGGGCTATGATTATTGATGCTTGTCTCATGTATTTTTCGTTATTATTATCTGAAAATACGTATTTTTTTGATCTACTGCCTTCCATAATCATACATTTGGGATAATAATGGATTGGAAGTCGAGCATATTAGGATTTAAAGCGTACATGATCTTAGAGAGGTCTATGTCAGAACACTCTGTAGAGGCTTATATCAGAGACATCAGTAAGCTGTCAGAATATATAAGTATCAGAGAATTAGATATTAATCCTACTGCCGTGACTTACCCATTCTTACAAGAGTTTATAGCCTATATCCATGAGTTAGGCCTAGGAGATAGGACGCAGGCTAGAATTATATCTGGTGTAAGAGCCTTCTATAAGTATCTGCTTGTAGAGAATATAATGGATGATGATCCTACCGGCTTAATTGATGGACCTAAGCTGGCAAGAAAAATTCCTGATGTCTTATCAGTAGAGGAGATTAATGAATTACTTGCTGCTATAGATATGAGCGAAGAGACGGGGCATAGAAATCGAGCACTCTTAGAAACACTATACGCATGTGGTCTTAGGGTTACAGAATTAGTAACACTTAAGTTATCTAATTATTTTCCCGAAGAGGAATACATTAAGGTCGTAGGTAAAGGAGATAAGGAGCGTATAGTGCCGATAGGTGCAGATGCTATCAAGCAGAATGATATCTATATCAATAGTTACAGAAATAAAGTAAATATCAAACCTGGACAAGAAGATTTTCTGTATCTAAATAGGAGAGGGAGTGGCCTGAGTCGCGTTATGATATTTACAATAATAAAAAACCTCGTCGCTAAGACGGGTATCAAGAAGAAAGTGAGTCCACACACATTCAGACATTCTTTTGCGACACACTTAGTAGAAGGAGGTGCAGATCTCAGAGCTGTCCAAGATATGCTGGGTCACGAGTCTATCATCACGACAGAAATATATACGCATATCGATAGAGAATACTTAAGGGATACTATCATGCGTTTTCATCCAAGAAATAGAGTAGATAAGAATTGAAAGTAAGTGTAGGTAAATATAGAGATACTGGTTTTTCTATAATGATTATATCTATAGTCATTATGGTATCCGTATTATGTATTTCTTGTGCTCGACTAGGAACACCTACAGGAGGCCCTAAGGATACAACAGAGCCAAGAATAGTAGAAGAAAAATCAAGTCCAAACTATCAAACCAATTTTAGCAAGCGAGAGATTGTATTAGAATTTGACGAATGGGTGGTGATACAGAATGCGATCCAAGAAGTAGTCGTCTCTCCTCCATTGAGTTATCCATTTAGATATGAAGTCAAAGGAAAGAGAACGGTATTTTCTTTTTCTGAAGAGGAAGAACTAAAGCCCGACGCAACGTATCAGATTAACTTTGGAGATGCAGTCAAGGATTTTACTGTTGGAAATGTTTTTAAGAATTTTGTTTTTGTATTTTCTACAGGAGATAAGATAGACTCATTAAGCATGAGTGGGACAGTTGTCAATGCTTATGACAACAAACCAAGAGAGGGTGTACTGGTCATGCTCTATGATAACTTATCAGATACTGTCGTAAGTACTATAAAGCCGTTCTATTTTACTAAGACGGATGATAAGGGTGCATTTAAGTTACAGAATCTTAGGAAAGATACCTTTCGTATATATGCTCTCAAAGATGAAAATGTCAACTATATCTATGATCTCCCTACAGAGCAAGTTGGCTTCTTGGATTCACTTATTGTATTAGATGCTGCGTCAGAGGATAGTATAGCCACGACTATAGATCTTGAGATATTTGACGAGATAGATAAGCCACAATTAATAAATTTCAGACAGGACAAAAAGGGACTGATTAAAGCGATATACAATAGACTACCAGAAGAATATAGTATAGCATCTGAGACTGGCGAGGAAGTAAAATATACAATAGATCAGGATACAATAATGATCTGGCATAATAATCTTGATGATGATTCTACTCACTATCTTATCAAATATGATGACCAACAAGATACGATAGTCAATAAGAAGTCGCGAAAATTGATGACGGATGAGAAGCTAAAAATGGCTAAAAGCCAAAAGAAAAAAATCACAACTTATAAGGGTGATAGCATCAGCATCGTATTCAATCACTACCTGATGGCATCTGACTCTATGAGAATGATATTATCAGATACTACTAAGACTTATCCTGAGAGTAGTTATAGAATAGACGGTAAGAATCTGATTATAAACTATGATAGCTTAGAGATATCACAGAAGTATGATCTGACTATTATGCCTGGATCTATTCAGAATATATACGGCTTATCTATTCAGGATACTCTGGCCTTCGATGTGAGTATTAAAGATCCATCTGATTTGGGAAAAATTAAAATTAGCGTTATTAATGCTGATAGTATACAGTATGCGATACATCTGGTCAAGTCTGAGCAAGTTATCAGAGAAACTAGCATAAGGAGTGATACGACATATCAAATGAAAAAATTGGAAGCAGGGGCTTACTCCCTACGAGTCATAGAAGATATAGTGCCAGACAATAGATGGACACCAGGAAAAGTTGTATTAAGAAGACAATCAGAAAGAATCAAAGAAGTACCTTTGGAAGAATTAAGAGCAGGTTGGGATATAGAATTTGAATTAGACATTAATCAAATATTTGATGGAACTCAGAGCCAGTAATCTTGTAAAAAAATATGGTGCCAGAACAGTGGTCCAGTCTGTAGATGTCAATGTCAAGCAGGGTGAGATCGTAGGTCTTCTCGGGCCTAATGGTGCTGGTAAGACGACTTCCTTCTATATGATGGTAGGCTTTGTCAAGCCGTACAGTGGGCAAGTATTTCTTGATGACTTAGATATCACTTCTTATCCTATGTACAAAAGAGCTCGCAAGGGCATCGGATACCTTCCACAAGAAGCTTCTATATTCAGAAAGTTATCAGTAGAAGATAATATTACTGCCATTCTTGAGATGACAAAACTGTCCAAAGCCGAACAGAAGGACAAGTTAGAATCCCTCATAGAGGAATTTGGATTAGAAAAAGTCCGTAAGAACATAGGTGATTCGCTCTCAGGTGGTGAGCGTCGACGGACCGAGATAGCGAGAGCATTAGCGTCATCTCCTAAGTTTATATTGTTAGACGAACCATTCGCAGGTATCGATCCGATAGCGGTGGAGGACATACAGATCATCGTCTCTAAGCTTGCGCAAAAAAACATAGGTATACTCATCACCGACCATAATGTAAGAGAGACTTTATCAATCACAGATAGAGCATACTTAATGTTCGAAGGAAAGATATTAAGGTCAGGTACTTCAGAACAGTTAGCAGAAGACGAGATAGTCCGTAAGGTATATTTAGGTAAGAATTTTGAATTGAAAAAAGTAGTAGTACCTAATGATGGAGAAGTATAGTGGTATATTTTGTTTGCTATCTATGGTAGTTTTATTTCTTATGTCTTCCTGTGGAGAGTATGAGAGCCTTGAGATACAAAAGAAAGCAAAAAGATCTGCTGATTCTTTATTTAGAATTCATAAAGATTCACTTAAGAAAGTAGGAGATAGCCTCTGTGACGTACATTATCCTGAGTACTTTGATATAGCCTTTGACTCTATCAAAACAGAAAAATTAATTAAGGCAAAAGAACTCATTCGAAAATGAGAATATTACTCGTGATACTATCAATTATAGTTATGTCTTGTGGTCAAGAACTACCTGATAGAGATAAGCTTATAGAACAATATTATAATGAAAGTCGTGATGCACTTCTGGCACGTAGAAAACGAGATTGTATAACATCTGCAGAGAAAGCAGCAGATTTCCGTGTAGATTCACTTATAGACAGATGGATTAGTGTTAAGTTATTCGATACACTTAACTTTCCTTCTAAACCTATCAAGCCAGATGTGCCTGATCATATTATAGATAAGGTAAGTAAGTTTTGATTTTGTGGCTTTGAACTCATAGCACAACCATTATCTTACCTATTCTATCATCCGAAAATCCTGAAAATCAAGATTCTGCCGCTTATTTGTCTGAATCTTGATTGTGTGGATTTGAAGATTTCTTGATTGTGGAGGTGAGAGATTCACAAGCTATATCCTGTCATCCACTAACTCCATAGATGAAGATTCAGACTTAATTTATTGTCAAGGGTGTTGTGCACTTTCATAGCGCAGCTATTTATCTTACCTATCCTGTCATCCTTAAATCCTGAAAATCAAGATTCTGCCGCTAATTTGTCTGAATCTTGATTGTGTGGATTTGAAGATTTCTTGATTGTGGAGGTGAGTATTTCACATCCTACAAGCTATATTCTGTCATCCACTAACTCTGTAGATGAAGATTCAGACTTAATTTATTGCCAAGGGTGTTGTTCACTTTCATAGCGCAGCTATTTACCCTACCTATCCTGTCATCCGAAAATCCTGAAAATCAAGATTCTGCCGCTTATTTTGTTTGAATCTTAATTTTGTGGATTTAAAGATTTCTTGATTGTGGAGGTGAGTGATTCACAAGCTATATTCTGTCATCCACTAACTCTGGGGATGAAGATTCAGACTTAATTTATTGCCAAGGGTGTTGTGCACTTTCATAGCACAGCCATTTACCTTACCTATCCTATAATCCTATAATCCTATAATCCTGTAAATCAAGATTCTGCCGCTTATTTTGTTTGAATTTTGATTTTGTGGATTATAG
>CALLAG010000432.1 GCA_938002705.1 uncultured Saprospiraceae bacterium
TGATAATATCTGTGATAACTCTTAGCTAATGTGTAGCTGTAGTTAGCGATTACAGAAGGATCATACTTATCCATTGCTTCCTTGATAAGGTCTGGGTACGTCTGCATAGCAGCGATAAGGTTTTTCTCTTGGTCTGCGATGGGTCCATCGTAACCATCTATAGAATACTCCCCTTCTACTCTACGCATGATAGACTGTATTCTTACATAAGCATTTTGGATATAAGGTCCAGTTGTACCCTGCATATCCATCGACTCTGTAGGATTGTAAGTCATACGCTTACGAGGATTTATTTTTAGTATAAAATACTTGAGTGCTGCCAGTCCTACTTTAGTATATATCGCATTCTTCTCATCATCGGTGAGTCCTTCTATCCCTCCTCTCTCCATTGCTGATTCTTGAGCAGTCGTGATTACTTCTTCCATGATGTTATCAGCATCTACGACAGTCCCTTCTCTGGACTTCATCTTACCAGTAGTCAGATCTACCATTCCATAAGAAAGGTGGTATAGGTTCTCAGCGTAAGGTTCTCCTAATTTCTTAAGTACTTTAAAGAGTACCTGGAAGTGATAATCTTGCTCATCACCGACAACGTAGGCCATATTATCAAACCCATACTTCTGATACCTGACCTGAGCAGTACCTAAGTCCTGAGTCATATATACAGATGTCCCATCACTACGCAGAAGAATCTTATGATCCATGCCTTCGTCCTCCAGATCTACCCATATACTCCCATCATCTTTCTTATAGAAAATTCCTTTCTCGAGACCTTCTTCTACAAGATCCTTACCCAGTAGATAGGTATCTGATTCATACACGATATCATCGAATGATACGCCTAATTGCTTGTACGTAACATTGAATCCATCATAGACCCAGCCATTCATCGTCTTCCATAGGTCCTTCGTCTCCTTGTCGCCATCCTCCCATGCCAGTAGCATTTTTCTGGCTTCTTGGCCTATAGCACTGTGTATGTTGAAATAGGTGTTTTTATATCTTTTGTAAAATGTCACTTCGTCTTCTCCTCCTTTCGCTTCCTTGGACATTATCGACTTACCAGCATCTGATGCTTGCCATTCTTTATATTCAACTTGGAATTGCTTCTCAAATTCTACATAATAGTCACCTACGAAATGATCGCCTTTGACACCCTTAGATTCAGGTGTTGCACCATTACCGAACTTCTGCCATGCCAGCATACTCTTACATATCGCAATACCACGATCATTGATCACCTTAGTCTTGACAACATCATATCCTGCTGCAGCTGCTATCTGTGACATAGACCATCCTAATAGGATGTTCCTGATATGACCTAAGTGTAGCGGCTTATTTGTATTAGGAGAAGAGTATTCTATAAGGATTTTCTTACCATTAGACTCTGCCTGACCATATTGTTTGCTTTCACCTATGTGCCCTAATGCCTTTAACCAGAGGTCATTAGCTATCGACATATTAAGAAAACCTTGTACCACATTATAAGCCGTTATCTCTTCAGAGCTGTCTACTAATGCCTTACCTATAGCATCAGCTATATCCTGAGGCTTCTGCCTTAGCTTCTTAACTAAAGGAAATACGACGAAAGTATACTCACCTTCAAACTCCTTCTTAGTAGGATTAATAAGCAATTCTGAAGCTGACAGATCATAATCAAAAGATGACTTAACTGCTTCTCTTATACGTGATTGCAATATGTGTACGATATCCATAATGTGTTTATAGAATAATAAAAATCAAAAATAGGGCTATTAGGACTAAGAAACGCTGAAGAAGCTAAAGAAAGTCTCTCCATAGTTCCTCTGATCTACTAATTGGGGATGCTTCTTAAGATGTACATGTGGGTTATGTTCGAGGACCAATAAGCCGTCAGGAGCTATCATCTCAGCTTCGATGATGAGATCAGGGATCTCAGCTATATTCTTAAGTGGGTACGGAGGTCCTGCAAATATATAGTCAAACTTCTGATCACAGTTCTTGATATACTTGAATACGTCCATCGTATGGACTTTAAGCTTATCCTTGATATTAAGCTTCTCTTTCATCAATTCTACAAAAGCTACAGCTGGCCTGTGCTTATCTACATATGTCGCATCCTCACAACCTCGGCTTATGCATTCGTAGCAATGACTTCCTGTACCTCCAAATAGATCAAGAAACTTGACTTCTTCGAAATCGATCTTATTATTTAATATATTGTACAGACCTTCTTTGGCAATATCTGTAGTGGGTCTAGTAGGCCACTTGTTAGCAGGTGGGGTAAATCTGTGTCCACTAAATTCTCCGCCTATTATACGCATGACTTACATAAGTATAGGTCATAATAATGTTGCTTAGCGATCTCGTTAGATGGAGGCAGACTAAGGTTGTCGTCTACTAATACGATATTCTTTATATAAGCACTAAGCAATCTCATTAGTGATGAATCTTTAGTTATATAACCACCGATATGCACTGCATCCTTATGAGGGTGAAGACCAAAGTGCTCTAATACTAATAGGATATAATAAAGATAATCCTCGGCTTGCTCACAGTGATACTGGTTATATAACTGGAACTTACCGTCCTTAGCATAGCAGATATGGATCTTAGACTCATCGATGTAGCAAATGACTTCAGCATCTACAAGAAATGTATAGCTGGCAAGTGCTGTAGAGATATGTGCTGTCTTAAATGTAAGATCAGAGGCTTGCAGTACCTTCATTATGGACTTATCCATATAGTGTAATGTACTTATCTCTTCTCTCAGAAAATCATCGATATCTTTCTTAGATGACTTACGTTTAGATACATCATAGACACCATCAAAGTAATCACTGTAGTATTTCTTCTCGTAATCTTCTCTCGGCAGATGTACATACGGCTTGACCGTGGACATCACTCTCGCTATCTTAAACTTATACGTCTTATTGAGAATTTTGAGAAGTTTTCCGAAATTGGATATAGAATGACTGTCCGACTTGACTAATGTCTCATCGAGATCCCAAAGTCCATAAAAAAAACTGTCTGGATATAGTACCACAGACAGCTCTTTTATATTCTTTATATTATCTATTTCATCAAATGCGATATCTAATTTTACCAATTTCCAGAAAGGTTTGGTGAACTCATATCTCCAAACTTTAACATCTTATCTGGATCATATGAATTATCATATTTAGAATACTTCTTACTGGCGAAAGGACCCATGAAGTTTTTGTATCTCGTTCCTACTTGAGTTACGTTAACCAGCGTAGACTGGTATGTCAGTGTATCTGCCTCTATAGAAAACTTATCATTATCTGTGAATGGGATATGTGCTAAATCACTGATATCTAAGCCTACAGATTTGATAGAATCCATAGCAGAACGCTTAATTACAGTTTTGATAAATTTACTTGTAGGGTCATCAGGATCTCCTTCTACCTTAATGATACTAAAGCTGTCAGTCTGAAGAACATACTTAAGAGAATCAAAGCTATTAGCATATTTACCTGTAATATCCTTGTAGTATTCTTGAGCTTTTCTGATATCTTCTAGTTTCTTAATAACTTTAGTTTCTCTCGTCTCCAGTTCTTTCTGAAACTTGATAGGTTCCTGGATATTGAGAAAAAGCAAGTACATCAAAAAGATGCTGGCTAAAAATAAAACTATGCTAATCACTGATTTCATTAGGTATATTGATTATGAGTGAGTAAAAGTCAATTGTATATAGTACTCAGACTAAGTTGTGAAGTAAATAATTTTTCACCAATTATCTTAATAGTTAGTGATATGTATTTAACAATAGATGCCAATTAATACAATTTTGGTGGTTTTGAGCTGATATTTTATCAATTTTACACCATAATCTACTTATCATGCCTATCAATATATTAGCTATAGAATCCTCATGTGATGATACATCAGCATCCATCATATCAGACGGGAGAGTACTCAGTAATATCGTATCCGTGCAGACGGCTCATGCAGACTATGGAGGTGTCATTCCTGAGTTGGCCTCACGAGAGCATCAGCTGCATATTGTCCCTGTCGTAGATCAGGCTATAGAAAAGGCGGGCATTAAGAAATCGGAGCTTTCTGCAATAGCATTTACCAGAGGTCCTGGTCTATTAGGTAGCCTCATCGTAGGTGTCAGCTTTGCCAAATCTATGGCTATGAGTCTCGACATTCCGCTGATAGATGTACACCATATGCATGCCCATGTGATGGCGCATTTTGCAGTTGAGGATGGACCTATATTTCCATTCCTCTGCCTTACTGTATCAGGTGGTCATACCCAGATAATCAAGGTCACTGATTATAACACGATGGAGATCCTCGGCCAGACGATGGATGATGCCGCAGGAGAAGCATTTGACAAGACGGGTAAGATGCTCGGACTGCCCTATCCTGCAGGTCCCATTATAGACAAATATGCCCAGCAAGGTGAGGCCAAATTTGAATTTCCTATCTCTAAGATTGATGAATTGAATTTTAGCTTCTCAGGATTAAAAACAGCCATTCTATACTTCCTGAGAGATAACGTCAAGAAGGATTCAGATTTTATAAATAAAGAACTCAATAACATCTGTGCCTCAGTGCAGAAGACCATCGTAGATACCCTAATGATCAAGCTGATTAAGGCCTCAGAAATGACTGGTATAACATCTATCGCTATTGCTGGCGGCGTATCTGCTAACTCTGAAATGCGTCAACGTCTCATAGATGAATCACAATCTCGTGGATGGTCACACTATATACCCGATTTCGAATACTGCAGAGATAATGCTGCAATGATAGGTATCTCAGCTTACTACAAGTATCTCAACAAAGAATTCTGTGGCCAAGATGTAAAGGCTGAGGCGAGATTGGTATTCTAAGCTTGAGCGTCTAATATCTTCTTCTTAAGCACATCAAACTCTTCTTGAGTCAATGATCCGTTATCTTTCATTTTAGTTATAGATTCTAGCTGCGCTACGAAGTCCTTAGGCGGACTCTTTTTAGTTACAGTTGCAGTATCTATTTCTGTATCTACTACATTCTCTGCAGCTTCATGTTGCTTTTTTACCTCTGGCTCCATATTCTTAGCCATCTGCTTGCCTTTCTCAAATTTCTCATCGTAGAACTTCTTGAGCCTACTTGGATCAAAATCTAAAAACGTCCCTCCTGTCTCAAAATGCTTCTTGAAGACTTCTCCTAATGCATAT
>CALLAG010000433.1 GCA_938002705.1 uncultured Saprospiraceae bacterium
TAATCCTCTTGGACCTTGCCATCCACAACTATCCTCTCTTCTCTATTAGCTAAGTCCCAAGCGACGTGGAAAATGTGGCGTCCGATCTTTTCCATTTTTTCAAATAAGATCTTATCTACTGTATCGCTTGTTCTGTGATAATCCTCATGGACACCACTGAAGAAAAATATAGCGGGGATGCCTTTCTTAGCAAAGTTATAATGATCTGATCTGAAGTAATATCTGTTAGGGTCATCTTCAGAATTATACTTATAGTCCAAGGTAATCTGTGAGTACTCACTATTCATTTGCTCATTGATCTTATGTAGATCTGTACTGAGTCTATCTGAGCCGATGACATAGATATATTCTGGGTTGTTAGCGTATTTCTTATCTACTCTTCCTACCATATCTACATTGACATTAGCTACAGTATTCTCCAGAGGGAATATAGGATTCTCAGCATAGTATTCTGATCCTAAGAGACCTTTCTCTTCTCCTGTTACGAGTAGGCACAGAACAGATCTTCTCGGACCATTACCTTCTTCTTTTGCTTTAGAGAATGCTTCTGCTATCTCCATCACGGTAGACGTACCTGATCCATTGTCATCAGCACCATTATAGACGTCAGGACCTTTCTTACCTAAGTGGTCATAGTGTCCTGATATAACGATAACTTCATCTTTCTTGTCAGACCCTTCTATATAACCCAGAACATTGTGTCCTTTTATAACAGATACATCTTTATCAAAATTTAATGCCAACTCAGGACATAACTTAATGTCTTTTGCCTTAGCTCTTTTTGTGTTCTTTTTTCTCCATCTTGTTATTTTTTTGGCTTTCTTACCGATGATGTCCTTGGCTATCGTAGGAGATATATACACATGATTAGCATACTTTCTATCTTTCACTTCTCCGTCTCCTAACTCTAGTGATGGTGATACTAAGAATCGTCTATTCTTCCCGAGAAATTCCTTTAGTTGGTTCTCTATGATAAGAACAGACTTGACTCCTTTAGATTCAGCAACTTCTAATTTCTTCCAGATGTTACTTGTCCATTCTGAAGGTTCCTTCTTACCCGTTATATGTGAGATGCTGTCTTTATTAAGAGGCTCACCTTTATTGATCATGATGATTTTGCCTTTGACATTATTGCCTTTGTAGTCACTATATTCTTCGTCGTCTATTCCATAACCTAAGAAGATAACTTCGTCTGTAGTAAGGTCTGGCATGTTATCACTCATCGTCGCGAATGTCATGTAATCCCATAAGTGCTTGTAGGTATTACCATTAACTGTCATTTCGTTTTCAGCCCATCCTGTTCTGTTGAATGCGACATTCTGATAGTAACTATTCTCTATTCCTATAGCAGGTAACCCTAACATTTTGAAATTATCAGAAATGTACTTGGCTGCTTTATCATTACCAGCAGTACCTGTCTCTCTTCCCTCATACTCGTCAGAGGCAAGAACATGTAGGTGATCAGATAAGTCTTCTTTCGTTATCGTAGATGCGTACTTATTAGAAAGATCTTCAGGATCAGTATTGATTATAGCAGACGTATCTGGTGTGGTAACTGAACTTATGTACTGTGCATGCATAAGCATAGGCATAAGTAATGCCGAGACCAAAAGAAGTAAATTTTTCATTATATAAATATGGTAAATGTGCTAATAAAAAAGAGTGTGAGGCTTACTGACAGGCGATCTTTCCGACCCGCCTTCCATGTCGGCCTCCTTCAAATGTCGTATTTAAAAATGTTTTTACCATCATGGCAGCCATTCTTTTTGAAACGAATCTCGCTGGTATACATATAACGTTAGCGTCATTATGCTGTCTTGCCAGTTCTGCAATCTCCGTTGTCCATGAGATAGCCGCTCTGATACCCGCATGCTTATTAGCTGTCATGGCGACTCCATTAGCACTACCACATATAAGAATACCTAAGTCTGATTCTCTCTTCTCTACTGCATCAGCAACTGGATGTGCAAAGTCTGGATAATCTACAGAATCCTCAGCATCGGTGCCACAATTCATAGATTCTACGCCCCACTCTTTGAGTTTAGAAATTAAGAATTTCTTGTATTCATATCCTGCGTGATCAGAGCCTATGGCTACTTTCATAAGTATCTATTTATCAAAAGAGTGATGATTATTAATTTCTCATTTTACTTACATTATAAGAACCCAGTTCGTTCTGCAGCTTAGTGCTTAACTCTTGGTCACCTATAAGTTTTGTTGTCTCTAATATTTCTCCTACGCCTCTTATTGCATATGCATATTCATTTCTGAAACTTTGGAAGTCATTATCATCTAATGAGTCATAGAATGCCAATTTCTGTCGCGTCTCTTCTGCTAATATACCGAGGTGTTTTTTGGCTAACTGCTTATCACCGTGCTTAGCAATTATTTCTATAAACGGCACAATGCTCTCATCATAAGGAAAGTTAAAATGCGGAAATGCATCTAAGTATTGTTTAGCCATATTAGCAGCTTTCTGATTCTGACCTTGATCTTGCAGTTCCTGAGCTGTACGCATCATTACGATTTTCATCGCCTGTAACTCTGCAGCATAACTCTCATCTACAAATGCTTCTTGCTTATCAAGGTTACCCCACTTCCACTTATTCATAATATTATCATAAGTCTTCTCTGTGTCTACTCTTCCACTACCGTAGATTGATAAGCCGCTCACACTTCTTGACTTAACGGGAATGACTCTAAGTCCGAGACCTTCCATCTGCATATAATCATTAAGGCCTAACAGTTTCTCGTTCTTACACGTTACTGCAAAGTAGACTTTCCTGTCTTGGATATTAGAAGCTACGACATCCATAACTGCAAGTTGATCTTTAGTGATGTATCTCGTATTCTGTGGTAATTTTATTTCTATCCTATCCGTCATATTCGCAGAATCACCTGCGTCCATAAGCCCTTGTTGTATCATAGCGTTAGGATTGATAGGTATGTAGAAGTTCTTAGATCGCATGATCGTTTGTGGCCCGTTTTCAGTCATAATCACATTCTTTGGGTCACCTATATACTTAAGCTCTTCATAAATATTTACTGGTATATTCGTATTGTTCTGACCTTGGCGATCATATAAGAATACTTGATTACGTTTATTGCCTCTATATTCTGTGAGTGGTATCGTCAGCTTAAGTGGTGCTGAGTCATTGACTTTTCTTGTCAGCTTCTCTATATACCAGTCTACTGCGATAAGACTTAAGTTAACAACTCTCACATCTCGTCTTATATTCTCTACCTCTTGTGCATACCA
>CALLAG010000434.1 GCA_938002705.1 uncultured Saprospiraceae bacterium
TTGTTTCTGATATTGACACATCACCTCTTCTCACAAGCGGGGACCATTATCATAATCATAGGTGGATTACTTGTTGCGTTAGCACATATGCTCAATCTGAAGCAGCATCAGCATAGGGCTACTCAGTCATAGGTGTAACTATTCATTCAAGACAAGAAAGGTACGTTCCCCTAACCCACTCAAGCGTTAGAAACGTATGCTACACAATACCTATTCTGAAAAAAATCACAACAATCACACAAATCAATTCAATCATAGTTCAGACAATTTTGTCCTAAGCAAACATGACAAAATAACTCTTTCCCCCTCATCAATACCTCACAACCCGTTCCGTCCACTCGCCTTCATCACTAATCAATGTGATAAAAAATACACCCTGTGATGGTAATACTACACCCAAAGTGGTATATATCCCCTGAGCAACAACCTGTCCATGTATATTAGTTAATCTATAAGATAAGTCATACTCTGGATTCTGGACATATACAATATCATAAGTAGGATTCGGGTATAAGATAAATGGATCTCGTAATACATCTTCCGTACTTGTTCTAATCAATATACTGTCACATGCATAATCTACAAAACGAAACGACTCCGTACTGTTCTCAAAACAACGCAATTCTCCTATCTCAAAAGTTGTAGGAGAACTCAAATCGTCACAGTAGTCTATACACCTTAATAAGCCACCTTGGGCAGCCCCTATACCATCAAAAATTCTTAAGTATGGACCACGAAAACCAAAATGGCACTCACCACTCAAGAAACGTGCTGTAATCAACTGTCCATCTGCGATAGTCGCGGTCACAACAGAGTCAACCTCTATTTGAGTTTCATATAGAGTTCCTCCACCAGACATACAATCGAAATTAAATGTACTATCTACATCAAAATCATATAGCAACTGATATCCACTCTCAAAATCCTGATCAGGTGTCAACATCCTATTCCCATCTACACATAATGTATCCGATCGACCAGATAGATTTTGTTCTATTATATAACAAGATAACGTATCTATTGTAAGCGTATCAGTTACTTCATAAACGACAAAATCCAAAAGTCCTCTAATATAATCTATTGTCTCATATGTCCACTTGGCTCCTATTTCTATCTTAGGCTTGTCAACCAATCGCTTATCGACAACTATAGTATCACTACAATTGCCCTTGTAACAGTCCTCCTCATCTAAGGCCAATATCCATGCATACTGCATATGAGGTGGTGTTAGATTATGCTGAGTAGATTCTCCTAAGAAGCATAATGTACCATCCTCTCTCTCAAATACTCTCTTCAGTATATCAAAGTGATAGGGGCCCTTCTCCTCAGGATTAGTCTCATTAGGTACAAGAAATCTTCTGAACCAAATCAACTCACCCTCTGGTGATAATCTTGCTGCTATGGCCGTAAAGCGTGATCTATCCCATATACCATCGAGCACCTCTTGCACCAAACCACAGACTACGATGTCTCCATTACTCATCTCCACATAATCACGTATAGAGAATCTATTGAACTCATTAAAGTTACCCTTGGGTAATTCCCAATCCCAGACGACCTCACCTGTCTCATGATCCAGACATTGCACACGTCCATAGATCGTCTCTCTGAAATTCATAATGACATAATTACCATTCCTCAGTGTATAGAAATACTCCTTGATATCCATTCCTTCTTCGATGGTGATTTCTTTAATAATATTCCCTGATGTATCAATTTTAATCAGATGTAATGAATCAGTTCTTTCCGTAATGGAACCTGGTGGTCCATCAGATTTTATCAAGAATGCCAGATTCCCATCCGGCTGTACTTGAAGATCATTAAGATAACTACGAAAAGTTCCTCTATTAAAATACCATGCATCTTTGACAACGGTCAAGCTACTGTCAAGCTTGATAATATGTCCATTAGGTTCACCTATAGCATCATTAGCGCCTTCTCCCCATACGTAATAGTCTCCTTTATGCTTAAGAATACCATCGTTAATGTATCGCATGGTGTCTTGGTCTGTAAAAAATTCTGTAAAACTTATAGAGTCATAATCATTTGATAAAACTTGAACAAAGAAACCATTTAAAGCTCCTGTATCATTGTGGAATGATATTACTTTCCTTTGAGGTTCGATTAACAAGCCATGATTATTCCCTATTTCTCTTGTTTCAAACAAATGATGAAGTTCTGTAGTCTTACTGTTAAAGTCATAGCTAGATAAGGATGTACACTGCATCCCGTTGAAACAAATATGAGCAGTGGCGAGAAATAAACTATCTTCAAAAAAACAAGCATCCTGTATCAAATTATTATTATCAATCCCCAAGTTGATAAGCTGGGAATACGATTGTGCATTGCTATATATACTAAATAATAAGCACGTGACTAATGTGTAGAAAATTCTCATAATAATGATTTTGCTAATGACCTGACTATAAGGATTAATAATGATGCACGTATCCAAGATACTAAAAGACACTTAATGCACAAGCTTTAATTTCTAAAAGAACATTTAATGTCGTATTCAAATTGGCCAAAGGATTACGATAGGGAAATAAAAAAACGTGGCATTCTGATAACTCATGCCAAGCTTCCCTTATGAGTAGAAGGTGATATTGAACCTTTTTGCAAAGGCTCTAAGGGTACCAAGTTTCAGAAACTTATCAAATCTCAGCTTAATATCATGAAGCAAAGATCCACCCCCTAACCTCCGCCAGCGTGGGAAACATAAGCGACTTAGTAATAGCTTATCAAATCTGAGCGTGGCCTTATTTTTCCTAATAAAAAACTTCTAATTTTACCCTACAAAACTTACTGATGGGTACTAAGAAAAACGTGGCTATACTTTTTGGTGGAAGATCTCCTGAACATAGGATATCACTCCTATCTGCTCAGAATGTAATCAGCTCATTAGACAGGTCTAAATACAACCCCGTACTCATAGGGATAGATAAGGCAGGTCAGTGGCACTATCACGAGGGAGCTATCTCACTTACTGATGCGGATAACGCAGATAAGATATCACTCGATGATACGAGTCACAAGGTACTGTTATCACAGAATACTGACGTTAGGACATTGACTACCGTCACCACTAATGAGGTCATCTGTACCATAGATGTGATCTTCCCGATACTACATGGTACCTATGGCGAAGATGGATCAGTCCAAGGTCTCGCCAAGACTGCTAACATCCCATGCGTAGGATGTGGCATCGTAGGCTCAGCTGTAGGTATGGATAAGGACATCATGAAGAGAATCCTCAGAGATGCTCAGATCAATGTATCACATGGCATTACTGTAAGAAACACCATAGAGGGCGTCGACTACGATAAAATAGTCGCTGAATTAGGTCATGAACTCTTCATCAAACCTGCCAATCTGGGATCATCAGTAGGCGTTAGTTATACAGAGGATGAGGCTTCATTCTTCTCAGCACTTACTAATGCACTCAAGTACGATAGCAAGGTTATTGTAGAAAAGAAAATCGTCGGTAGAGAAATAGAATGTGCTGTACTCGGTAATCATAATCCCGAAGCATCTATACCAGGGGAGATCGTCCCTAAGTCATCGTTCTACTCATTCGAAAGTAAGTACATAGATGCGGACGGTGCAGCATTGCACATCCCTGCCGAACTGACCGAAGAACAAATACAGAAAGTCCAAAAACTATCTATAGAAACCTATACCGTTCTGGAGTGCAGAGGTATGGCCCGAGTAGATATGTTTCTCACACAAGATGACATGCTTGTCATCAATGAAATCAATACTATCCCTGGATTCACCAATATAAGTATGTACCCTAAGCTATGGGAAGCATCTGACTTGAGCCAAAAAGATCTCGTATCAAAACTAATAGAATTGGCCATAGAAGAACATCAAGCTACTAACAACTTACTACTGGTGTAGCCGCTTGGGCAGATTCCTAAACTATCTCCAATCTGCTTCCAAATCATCGATGATATCTTCTATATCAAAAATCACATTGATATCTTGTATACCCATCTGTAATGATCTCAGTGAACTGACAGCTACAGCACCTAATGCTAATCCGACAACAGCTACGTTAGTCAAATAATAGCATAGTACAGCAAATCCGATAATCAAAGAAACAGCAGACGCTACCCTATTGATGTTAATCTTCTGAATGAGCTCTCTTAATTCGGAATAATTAAGGTTATAGTTACTTTGTAGTATTTTCATTTGGTAATGGTGTTATTTTATACTACAAATTTAGAACTGTAATAACTCGAATGAATCACCCTAAAGGATGATTTTAATTACTTACAGAATCTGAATTATTTCTTTAAATTGTCGAATGTTAATACACAACACCTACGAATCAAAACGACAATGAATCCTATGCATATAATACAAGCAAAGAAAGAACACTTAGATCAGCTTGTGGAGATATTCGAAGCCTATAGAGTCTTCTATAGAAAAGAACCTGACCCCACTACATCAGAAGCCTTCTTAAGAGATAGGATTACCAATTCTGAATCTGTCATCTATATAGCTATGAGCGAAAAAAATGAGATTATGGGCTTCACACAATTGTACCCATCCTTCTCATCTACGCGTCTCAAGAGAGCATGGATACTTAATGATCTGTATGTATATAAAGACTACAGAGGTCAGGGAATATCCAAAGCACTAATTAATCGAGCAAAAGATCATGCAAAAGAAACAAATGCATATGGCTTAATGTTAGAAACAGAAAGAGACAATACTATCGCTAATCAATTGTATGTTTCTACTGGATTCTTGAGAGATCAGAGTCATTTTTATTATTGGACAGTCAACAAATAGATAAATAAATTATGAGCAATACAACAACAGAAACGCTATCACCAGGAATATTAAGCCTCATCCCTATCTTCTATGTAGGATGGTCAGACTCTGTGCTCAGCCCCTCCGAGATGAAGCTCATCCACAAAAAAATAAATAGCTATAGCTTCTTAACAGACAACGACAAAGCTTATCTTATAAAATGGAGTAACCCTAAAAATCCGCCATCTAAAAATGAATTTAGACTGTGGGCCAATGCACTTAAGAATGCAAGCAAAGATTTCAGTCCAGAAAGAAAACAGTCTCTATTAAAGTTAGGATCAGAGATTGCCTCAAGCAACAAACTCATCATCAATGAGGCTGATGAAGTCGAGATAAATAAATCTATCAGCGATCTAAAGCAAGCACTCGGCCTATCTTCTGAAAGCGAGCAACTATTGCTCAATAAAATATTCCCTGAAGAACACATAGAAGTAGATACCAAAGAAACTGTCGATACTAAAGACATCAAAAAGCTCTTAGACGGCGACTACGAAGAAATTAAAGATAGAGTCAGAACGATACTCAGAGATCCTCTATTTGCTATTACACAAGAGACAGATAAGGATATACATAGACTCAGTATACTCAAACAAGTCAAAGCACTTGCGGATCAAGGTCTTAGCGCCTATGCTTTTCCTACACAATATGGTGGCCTGCAGGAAGGTGGCAAGCACATAGCCGTATTCGAGATGTTAGGTTACGGAGACTTAAGCTTAGCTATAAAATTTGGTGTGCAGATAGGACTATTCGGCGGTGCAGTGTATATGCTAGGCACAGAGAAGCATCACAAGAAATATGTAGAAGCACTGCATAAGTGTGAGCTATTAGGTTGCTTTGCCATGACAGAAACAGGCCACGGATCTAATGTCAAAAATCTGGAGACGACAGCAACTTACAATCATGACACCAAAGAGATAATTGTCAATTCGCCTAACTACAAATCTGGCAAAGAATACATAGGTAATGCCATACACTCTCAGATGGCAGCAGTATTCGCTCAGCTCGTCGTAGATGGTAAGAGTCACGGCGTACATGCTGTACTTGTACCTATAAGAGACAAAGACAACAACTTACTACCTGGAATCAAAGTAGAAGACTGTGGGCATAAGATGGGTCTTAATGGCGTAGACAATGGTAGGATTTGGTTTGACAATGTAAGAGTGCCAGTCGATAATCTACTGGACAAATACGGTAGTGTCACCGCAGAGGGCACCTACGCAAGTCCTGTAGAGAATGAATCCAAAAGATTCTTCACTATGCTCGGTGCATTAGTCGTAGGAAGAATATGTGTAGGTATGCTCGGTAATAATGCTGCTAAGACGGCCCTGACTATCGCTACCAAGTATGCTTACAAGCGCCGACAGTTTGCACCCAAAGATGGCATGCAAGAAAACCTCATCATCGACTACCCTACGCATCAGAAAAGACTCTTCCCTGCCATTGCTAAAACATACGGCTATCACTTTGCCCTAAGAGACCTCGCTGACAAATATACCAATGCCACTGAAGAAGAAACAAGAGAGATAGAAACACTCGCTGCAGGGCTCAAAGCCAAAGCAACATGGCATGCGACCAGTACTATACAGATGTGCAGAGAGGCATGTGGTGGCAAGGGCTTCTTATCAGAGAACAGGATATCACAACTTAAGGGAGATACAGATATCTTCACCACATTCGAAGGTGATAATACTGTCCTTATGCAATTGGTTGCTAAAGGGCTGCTTACGGAGTTTAAGCAATCATTCCATGATGACGGTTACAAGGCAGTACTCAGATATATCCTCACTAAAGCCAAGCATGACGCATATGAGTTGAATCCAGTATTTGGACGTCAGACAGATACAGAACATCTTCTCGATCCGAAGTTTCACTTCCATGCATTCAACTACAGAAAAAGAAAAATCCTACTCACCCTCAGCGAACGTATGCAGAAGTATATCAAGCGTGGTGGAGATCCATTCCAAGCATTCCTCAAAGTGCAAAACCACATGATGGATCTCGCAGATGCATTCGTAGATCAGGTGACGCTTAATGCTTTCTACGCTAACATAGAAAAGATAGAAAACCCGACCAATAAAAAAGTGATGACATCTCTCGTACAGCTCTATGCCTTAGATGCCATAGATCGCAACAAAGGCTGGTACTTAGAGTCCGATTATATGGTAGGCGCTAAGACAAAAGCCATCAGACGTATGATCAGCAAGCTCTATCAAGAGATCAAGCCTCATGCTCTATCACTTGTGGATGCCTTTGCGATACCCGACGAGATGGTTATGGCGCCTATAGCTTTGAGGGAGGTGAGTTAGAATGACGTGAAGCTTGAGGAAATAGTTATTTTTATGTAAATAAAATCATCATGAGAATAACCATATTCCTAATTTCATTAGTACTACTTTTTGTTCCAGAAGGTGTTTTTGCTCAGCGCAAAAAAGAGGATAGTAAGATGGTCAAGATTTCTTCGAGCATTAACTTTCATCCATCTGTAAGTCAGCAAAGCATCCCAAATGGAGAATTTGGTGTTACTGTATTAAGAATTGATCGACCTCAACAAAGAATAGGTGTAGGTTTTAGTTATCAAAAAATTAAAAACAATAGTTTTTATAAAGAGATTTCACTCAATCAACTATTCTATTCCGAATACGAACAGTTAGGATTTATTGAAAATACAAACGGTAATAGAACAGCTATTTCAGGAGAAAGAATCAAGGCATTTACAATTTCAATGAAATATGAAATGGGAAAGTACTTTGGGGATATAAGTAATAATAAACTCAACTTCGGTATAGGCATAGGACTCCAGTCTGGCTATGACTACTATAATGAAGTCCCTTATAGAATAACAGGAAATTCAGGAATCGTTGCTCACATCATAGACTTGGATCTTATTGCATCTTTAAATATGATTAAAAATATTAGTAATTCATTTTCTATAGAATTAAAAATTCTTCCAAGAATAGAGACTGCCCCTTACTTTTCTTTTCAAATTAAGAATCCCAATATTTCTCTCAATCTACAGCACCAGAAAAGGCCAGATAAATTTTTCAGAACGACAGCAGGAGCAAGTCTACATCTCAGATATACCATAAAAGACACAGCCAAGCGAGGCAGAAGATAGGCGTCCTCAATTTCGTCATAAATAACCCATCAAGTTTTTTTATGAATATAATTCACTGATACATAGGGGTAAAGTGTCGTTTTCTTGTCATTATAGAAACAAACTCCTTTAGTAATGAGAAACCTACTTATCACGATGGCCACTCTGATGGTCCTATCCGCTTGCCAAAAAGACAATCTTTCTAACAACAACGAGGCTTCAGAATCAATCAATATTCTAAATAATACTGATATAGAACTCGAAACTCGTAACATCGAGCATTCCATATATGGCCGTGTATGGGAAGATGAGGATGGAGATGGCTTGCAAGATTTCAACGAACCACCTATACAGAACATAACAATATTACTCAGAGATGTAGTAACAAATCAAACCATAGATGAATATGTGACTGACGAAACGGGAGAATACTTTTTTGATATTGAAGTAGAAGGAGAATTTTACTTAGAAATTAAACTAAGTGCCATAACACATAACTACATTGCTACAGAACCAGATGTCGTTCCGATAGAGGCCATAGATAGTGATGTCGATCATACATTCGGGATCAATACATCGCCGAGCTTTGAGGAAGATTACAATGATAAAATGGACTTTGGATTTTACGAATCTGGGGCCATAGGGAATATGGTCTGGCTCGATTATGATGACCCTACAAGTAGTATTGGCAATAATATTTTTGATGGCTTAGATACACCATTAGAAGGATGTATCGTACGATTATATTCTGTTGATCCATTTGAGTGGATAGAAATTTTAGAAGATACTGTTTTAACGGACGCAAATGGAAATTATCTATTCGAAAATCTAAAAGCCGGAATATACTTTCTTGAAATTGTAGCTAATCCCAACAACTTAAACCTAACAAATTCATATATGTTTTGCAATCCAAATGTAGGTGACAATGAGGACAGAGATAGCGATATTATAGAAATTTTAAATACCACTACTCAAAATACTTTGAGAGGTCGAACTGCATTGATAGATCTAAGAGCAGGAGAAACAAACCTTGAAACCGACATTGGTATCAGAGATAACTCAGCTGTCATATGCTTTTTTCCACCAGGGGGATTTGGAACTTCAGTAGCTGGAGGCGGAGGGTCTGCATCTCCAAATGGTACAGTATGGATAGACACAAATGCTGATGGTTTTATGAAAGGCGGTGAACCTACAATGGAAGGCGTAACGGTCGATCTTATCAACTCAGAAAATGATTCTATTATACAAACAGTCATAACCGATGATAATGGCTATTATGAATTTGATAGAATAAATAATCGTATAGCCAATTGTTACCTTCAGATATCACAACCACGTGGCTATATGCTCAGTAAGAACGTAAGCGGATCCTGTTATCCCACAAGCGACTTTGATCAGAAAACAAGAAAAACAGCAACATTCAGAACATCAGCTTGCCCCTATTATTCTTCCTATGACGCAGGTCTTGTAGAGGGTATATTTATACTAGGAAGAAAAGAATAAAGATCAGAAACTTAGCTTCTTATATTTAGTTCGTTATCTAAAAACGACTATTATCCTATTAGACACCAAGAAGTTCTATAAGTACATCTTCATATATATTGCACGCTACACACTATAACTTCTATTATATAGTTATATTACGGTAGGCATAGATTATACAGCAATATTTTCTAATCACAAAACGACAAAAGTTATGAAGAACATTACTTTATCACTGTTTTGCCTACTCTGTATAGGCAACTTCCTACAATCTCAGAACACCTCCCAAAACTTTATCTACTTCGACACAGATGACCATAATCTAAGCACAGAATATGAAGCTTCACTGACAGACATCTACAATGAGTTAATCACTCACTCTGATTACGAAATCAAAATCATAGGACACACAGATCAAGATGGCTCAGAAGAATACAATCAAGCACTGGCTCAGAGGCGAGCAGAAAGCGTCAAAACCCATTTCATTAATAATGGGGCCACTATAGACCAAATAGATATCGTATGGCAAGGAGAAAGTCAGCTTATCGATAGTCAAAACACAGCAAAGGCTAAAAAGAAAAATCGTCGTGTAGAACTTATAACACATACTTACGATTACCATGATATAGATGATGTCTTCACTACTGCACACGAGGTCAATATCCAACATTACAAGCTCGACTTAGCACAAGAACAAGTGATAGATTGTGATGCGGGCAGTACGATTATCATACCTGAGAATGCATTTACATTCGCTGATGGCAGTCCTATCGGTGACGCTAATGTCACTATAGAGATCAAAGAAGCTTTTACTTATTCTGACTTTATATCAGAAGGACTATTCACTCATAGCAAAGGAGAGATTCTTGAGACAGGTGGTATGCTATATATCAATGCCACTGCAGATGGCCGAGAAGTAAAACTAAAAGAAGGTGAAGCCATAGAAATCATATATCCACTCCAGGAAACGAAAGAGGGCATGGAGCTATTCTATGCAGATGAGGACCAAGAAGGCAACTTAGATTGGGCACAAGCAAACCAAAGTATCGGTACTTCCGACGTCAAAAAAGGAGACTTAATAACAGGCTTAAATTTTGATGACTTACTTAATCATGATTTTGGTGAACTCAAGAAACCTGTACTTAATTTCGCAAAACTACCCGCAAGACCTAAAGTAAGAAAAATGCCTCACCCCCCTGCAGAACCTCAATATGGATTTCCTGCAGATTTCGAAAAGTATAAAGAAAAATACAAAAACTACGAAGCCGCTCTTGCAGAATATCATATACAGAAACCATTAGAAGAAGAAAAGCTCGCCGAGTGGAATGTAGAAGTGACTAATAGAATAAGTCAAATATGGCAATACAAGAAAAACTTGAAAGAAATCCATGCTCAAGTACAAGCCAAAACTGGCATCCTCAAAATAAAAGAGCATATAGATAAACGATCAGATTATCAAATTCTAAAAATGACAAATGCCATCCTTGACAGAGGATTGACACTAAAGATCGACGATCGTAAACTATTCAGGAAAGCTTTTGGTAACGAGATGCGAAATATAAAAAGAGAACGTCACATAAAAATACAAGAGACAGATTACAGCAAATATAAAGTCGCCAATATCGTAGGCGGCGTAATCAAAAGATCATTAAATAGACTTAAAAATAAAGCATTAGAACTACAGTTCGAACAAACAGGAGAAGTTGACGGTAGTCAGTTCTCAAGCTACATTACCTCTATCAATCAACTCGGATGGATAAATTGTGACCGATTCTACAACTACCCCAACAAGTGTGATCTCTACGTCAATGATGAACAGAATAATACACAGTACTTCTTAATATTTGATGATATCAAAAGTATGCTTCGTCCAAAAATTAAAAACAACGGCGTTGTATTTTCTAATATACCAGAGAATATGAATGTAAAAATTCTTGGCGTAAAACTTTTGGACAACAAACCATACATAGGCGTAAAAGAGTACAAAACAAAAGATACCAATGTATTGAAGATGGATTTCCAGCCAGGATCATTAGCGATGATAAAAAAAGAGTTGAGTAAGCTCGAAAGCTAAGAGAGAAAATAATTAAGACGATTTTATTGTAGGTTATTCATTGATTTGGGTAACCTACTTTTATTTTATATTATTATTTGACTTATAATCCTTACACAATCTCTCAATCGTCTCCTCCCAAGGCGTATAAGAAAAATTAAAATCAAACTTTGACAAAGCATTATCATAGACCATCGTCCGAGTAGCTTGCATCACCATAGTCTTAGTGAATTTTCTCTCACGCCTAAGTACAAATGATGCAATAGCATCTAAGTTGCTCATAATATTTAGAAAGATTTTTTTCATAGGTATCACCGGTGCATCCACACCTAATGAAGTAGCTACGTCAGTCATTAACTCCCTGAAGCTTTTATTATAACCTGATACGACATAGCGCTTAGCTACGATATCCGATTCCATAGCAGCTATTGCAAGTGCAGCAACATCTACTACATCTACAAATCCCGTCCCACCTTCGAGGTATCTCTTAGGCCCTTGAGCGATAAGTGGAAGTATAACTGAAGACCCCGATTGTCCATCACCGACTCCCAATACGACAGAGGGATTAAGTATCACAGCGGATAGATCTTCTGCTATACCACGCCATACTTCTCGCTCACCAAGCATCTTGGATTCTCCATATTTAGAATTTTGTGGGCCGTCCTCCCACTTTGTCGTCTCACTTACCAGTGAGCCATTCTTAGATTTTCCCAATGCTGATATAGAGCTGAAGTGTACCAGCTTCTTGATGTCAGAAGCTATACATGCATTGACGATATTGGCTGTACCATCCACATTCACATTATACATCTGATCCACATTGCCTTCAGATATGACGCCTGCACAATGTATAACATAATCGACACCACCGATAAGCTCATACAATACTTCAGTATCAAATAAGTCTGCAGTGTGCCACTCTATCATAGACGCTGCATCCGACAGTAATGTAAGCGAACTTGATGCCCTTCGGATAGCTACTATATCATAACCCTTTGTGATAAGTTGTTTTGCTATCTCTGAGCCTATCAGACCTGTAGCGCCTGTAATGAATACTTTCAATTGCTATTATTTATAAAAAGAAGAAAACTCTAATGAGCCTATATCGTGCATCCAAAATTAACTAAATCTAAAGATGCATCGAATATAGAAATTGGATACTGCCATAAATGTTGTTATTTTCATACGAAGGTTTATTAATCTGACACAATTATAAGTTCGGCGACACATTCTTAAGATTAAAACATAGAGATTTATAGCCATATCAATAACAATCGAGTAAAATTGAGGAATTGAACACAACGAATAAATTCATATACGAAAGTGATATAATTGATTTCCTTAGCTTCAGGGAATCTGACTACAAAAAAATTAATGTATTTGC
>CALLAG010000435.1 GCA_938002705.1 uncultured Saprospiraceae bacterium
TACAGCAACTTCATTCGAAGATAAAAACAAAATATACAAAAGAGAGGCGATTGCCCTATCAGAAAAAACAGCCAAGCAAGCATTAATCAAAGCCAACTTAGATGCTAAAGAAATAGATTACATAATCAGCGTTAGCTGTACTGGGATCATGATACCATCTGTAGATGCTTATCTTATTAATAGCTTAGGTATGAAACAAGATATCGTAAGATTACCCGTCACAGAAATGGGCTGTGTCGCAGGTGTCTCTGCGATGATCTATGCATACAACTTCCTCAAGGCGAATCCTAATAAACGGGCGATGATCGTCGCGATAGAATCTCCTACCGCTACATTCCAATTAGACGATTACTCTATGACTAATATCGTAAGCTCGGCCATATTCGGTGATGGATGTGCCTGTGCTATTCTATCTTCTTACGAAGGAGAATCAGGTCCTCAGATTATAGGAGAAGCAATGTATCACTTCTATGATGCAGAACACATGATGGGTTTTGAGTTAACTAATGGAGGACTGCAGATGGTCTTGGACAAAGAAGTACCAGATAAGATCGCTGAACACTTCCCTATGATCGTCTACCCATTCTTAGAAGATAATAATCTGACGATAGATGATATAGATCATTTAATATTTCATCCCGGTGGCAAGAAAATTGTGAATACGATAGAAGAAATATTCGGCAAGCTCGGCAAGAACATAGACAATACTAAAGCAATACTCCGTGAGTATGGCAACATGTCCAGCGCTACTGTCATCTATGTCTTAGAGAGATTTATATCGCAAGAACCTAAGTCGGGAGATATCGGATTGATGTTAAGTTTCGGACCAGGATTTACAGCACAAAGATTACTACTACGATGGTAAGAGAATTTCGCAATAAAAATGAATGGGCTATCATCCTCGGTGCATCAAGTGGTCTGGGATTAGCAACTGCACAAAAGCTAGCAGCTCATGGGATGAATCTCTGTCTTGTATACAGAAATAGGCGCAGTGATCTTCCTGCCATAGAATCAGCGTATAAGAAAATCACAGAAGAGAGTGACATAGAATTAATACATTTCAACATCGACGCAGTCAAAGCAGAAAATAGAATTACAGTATTAGAAGAATTAAAGAAGTCATTATCCCTTACGGGAAAAGTAAAAGCTCTGATACACAGTATAGCCAAAGGCAACCTAAAACCAATGGTCGCATCTGATGATACAGCAGAACTTCAGAATGATGATTTTAGATTAACGATAGACAGCATGGCGATCAGTCTATACGACTGGACTAAAGAAATATTTGCACAAAAATTTTTCTCAGATGATGCCCGTATCATCAGCTATACAAGCGAAGGCAATACTAAGGCGTGGCAGAACTATGCAGCTGTATCTGCAGCCAAAGTAACTCTGGAAGCTATAACAAGAAGCATTGCATTAGAATTCGCCAGCTATGGTATCAAAGCCAATTGCATACAAGCAGGCGTAACAGATACGGCTTCACTCAGAATGATCCCTGATAGCGAAAATCTAAAAAAACACGCAGAACTAAGAAATCCATCAGGAAGACTGACAACTCCAGAAGATGTAGCTAATGTAGCTTATCTTATGATGAGAGATGAAGCAAAATGGATCACCGGTACTATCATACCCGTCAATGGCGGAGAACACCTCAGATAAGATGACATCAAGAGAAATAATAGAGAGACTGCCTTATGCTTCACCATTTCTATTCGTGGATGAGATTACTGCTGTAGATGAATCATCTATTGTGGGACATTATACATATCACAAAGATCTCGACTTCTACAAAGGCCACTTTAAGAATAATCCTATAACCCCAGGTGTAATTCTTACTGAGACAATGGCTCAGATAGGGCTTGTCGCATATGGCATATATATGACGAAAGATGATACAATAGATAAAGACAAAATTAATATTGCCATGACTTCTACGGCAATAGATTTCTTCCTCCCTGTCATGCCATCAGAAAAAGTAACCGTCAGAAGCTATAAAGAATACTTTAGATTCAACAAACTGAAATGTAGAGTAGAAATGTATAATCAAGAAAACAAGCTGGTCTGCAGAGGTACAATATCTGGAATGATAAAATCACAACAATGAGAAAAAGAGTTGTCATAACAGGTCTCGGTGTCGTCGCTTCTAATGGCGTAGGCATCGAAGCATTTAAGAGTGCCATCATGCAAGGTCGCTCAGGCATAGAATACTACCCTCACCTCAAGGAGTTAGGTTTCTCATGCTGCATAGGTGGCATACCCAAGATATCTGATGAACTAAAAAGAGAATATCTCACAGAATTACAACTGCGTAACTTCAACAGTAACGGTATCCTGTACGGATGTATATCTGGAATGGATGCGTGGAAAGATGCCGGACTAACTATTAGCGATGATGTAGACTATGACAGCGGGACAGTATTCGGCACGGGCACATCAAGTGTAGACAAGTTCCGAGAATCCATATACAAAATAGATGACAATAAAGTCAGAAGGCTAGGCAGCACTGCAGTAGCGCAGACGATGGTCAGTGGCGTAAGTGCCTACTTAGGTGGTATCCTCGGATTAGGCAATCAAGTGACGACTAATTCTTCTGCATGTACAACCGGTACAGAAGCCATCATGATGGGATATGATCGTATCGTATCGGGACAAGCTCAGCGTATGTTAGTAGGCAGTTGTAGTGATGATGGTGCCTACCTCTGGGGAGGCTTCGATGCTATGAAGGTATTGACATATAAACATAACGATACACCTACAGAAGGTTCTCGACCTATGAGTGCTACAGCATCAGGATTTGTACCAGGTGGCGGAGCAGGAGCACTTGTGATAGAATCTCTGGAGAGTGCCATAGAAAGAGGAGCTCATATATACGCAGAGTTACTCGGCGGACATATCAACTCTGGAGGTCAGCGCCAAAGTGGATCCATGACAGCTCCTAATGATGACGCAGTCATACGATGTATCACTAAAGCATTAGATCATGCGGCTATCCAAGCGACAGATATAGATTCTATCAACGGACATCTTACGGCAACCAAAAACGACCACGTAGAGATCAAAAACTGGACTGAAGCATTAGGACTTTCGGGTAGCGATTTTCCACACATCAATTCTCTCAAGTCGATGGTAGGACATTGTCTATCTGCAGCGGGCTCTATAGAAAGTGTCGCATGCGTATTACAGTTACAAGATAATTTTATTTTCCCCAACATCAATTGTAGTGATGTCAGTGATGAGATTAAAGCATTAATCGATACAAGTAGAATTCCTCTACAATTAATTAACAAAGAACTGAACATCATAGCTAAAGCCAGTTTTGGTTTTGGTGATGTGAATGGTTGTATTATTTTTAAGAAATTCAAAGCATAATGAAAGACAAAGCACAACTCATAGAAGACCTCAAAGAGATCGTCAAACCATATATACAAAATCAAGAAGCTTTCGACAATATCAATGAGGATACCGATTTTATCAATGATCTCAAGATTAATTCTGCTAACCTGGTAGATGTTGTTCTGGACATAGAAGACAAGTATGATATAGAAATAGATAACGATTCTATGGAAGTCATGCTCAATGTAAAAGCATCACTCGAAGTCATACAATCTAAGATATCAGCGTAGTGGTCAGTAATGACATCATAGATATCGCTTACACACGCCTGCACTCTGACTGGCAGAGAAGAGGATTCCTCCATAAGATATTTAATGGCGAGGAGCAAGATATGATTCTCAGTGTCTCAGATCCATTCTCATTAGTCTGGAGATTATGGAGTATGAAAGAAAGCATCTACAAATTGCAGATGGACGCCACTTCAGTGCATAAGTATAACCCCTCTAAAATAAGTTGCCATATCATCGATGAGATAAATGGTACGGTGAGTATAGACCATCAGACTTATGATACTACAACCAATCAAACGGCAGAATACATCTACACATATGCTGTAAAGGATAATCGATCAGAGATAATCCATAAGATTATAAATATCAACTCCTCTGAGCAACAAAGCGAACTATGCTATAACAGGCTTATAAATGAAGTATCTATTCAGCTCGGTCTAAACCCTGATAAGTTAACTATCAGAAAATCATCGAATGGCATTCCATCTTTATACTTCCAAGAAAATAAGCTGGATATAGATATTTCTATTACTCACCATGGTAGCTTTGGAGCTTATAGCATTGCCTACGGTATGCAATAAATTAAGCTTCTAATCTCTAGCTAAAAAAGAAATCCATAAAGCTGAGCAAATTAGAATTCAATACTTTAAAAACAAATCTTAATGAAGTCATATAAATTATCAGAAGCTGAAGACCTATTAATCGGAATTAAAGGAACTCCGGAAAGAGAAGAGTATGAGTTCGAACTTAAAACTGAGCTCATAGGAGATATGATAAAAAAGGTCAGAAAGGATCGAAAATTGACTCAAGCGCAATTAGGTGAATTAGTTGGAGTTAAGAAAGCTCAAATTTCAAGATTAGAAAATAATACCAAAAACGTTACAATCGAAACCATAATCAGAATCTTCAATGCTATGAAAGCAGAGGTAAATTTCCATGTACAATTATAAGTTTCCCCATTATTAATAAACGCTAAGAAAGATAAATAGCGCCACCAATTGTATCCCTATCAGCACCCGTAGCTGATGATACAAAGTTAAGTCGGCCATGCCATCTCAAGTAACTTGCATAAGCTATCAATACCGCTTCCTTAGAATCGATGACAAGCTTATCAGGCAATTGACTATATACTCCACTTGATGATATTGTCTGCATAAAAAAAGTATGATGTGCTCCACCACCAGTCCATAAGACTTTGGATTGAGGTTCTACAAAAGCAGTGATATGCTGGGCTGCAAATTCTACATAGGTTCTCATTACGTCAGCGTCCGACAATTGATGTTCAGAGATTTTACTTATCCAGTAATCTCTTACCCATCTGTTATCTATTGACTTAGGGGCTGGCTGCGTTACATATG
>CALLAG010000436.1 GCA_938002705.1 uncultured Saprospiraceae bacterium
AGACAGAGTAGCAGAAATAGCCGAGACAGCAGAAATAATATATGGCTCAGTAGACAAAATAGATGTCATAGATGCATCTTATGAAGATGGTGCTTTCTTAAGTCCCATCCTGCTTATGGAAAAAGATCCATTCAAAAATACAGCAGTACATGACATAGAAGCCTTTGGACCAGTAAGTACAGTAATGCCTTATAAGACATTGGATGATGCTATCTTATTAGCACAGATGGGTAAGGGATCATTAGTCAGTTCTATAGCCACTTATGATAATGATATCGCTAGAGAATTTGCAGTAGAAGCAGCGAGTCATCATGGTAGAATATTAGTTATGAATCGTGATATGGCTAAGCACAGCACAGGACATGGATCACCACTCCCCTACCTTGTACATGGTGGACCGGGTAGAGCTGGAGGTGGAGAAGAGATGGGGGGCATGAGAGGTATCAAACATTATCTACAGAGATGTGCAGTACAAGGTACGCCTACAGTAATAAGCGCCATCACTGGCATATACCAACAAGGTGCTGACTACAATGATAAATGTGAGCATCCATTCAAGTATCATTATGAGGATATCAAGCCTGGCATGTCTCTTAAGACACATAAGCGTACACTCACAGATAGTGACATCATTAACTTCTCTAATCTTACATGGGATCACTTCTATGCTCATACTGATATCACATCGCTGGACGGAACGATATTCGAAAAGAGAGCTGTGCATGGCTACTTTATACTTGCTGCAGCAGCGGGACTTTTCGTCTATCCTAATAAGGGCCCAGTGGCAGCTAACTATGGCTTAGATGAATGCCGATTCCTCAAGCCACTCTATCATAACGATACGGTCTACGTTAGATTAACTTGCAAAGAGAAGCAAGATAAAGATGTAAGAGGAAAGCAATTTCCTGCAGGCGTCATAAAGTGGTTCGTCGAGATGTTTGACCAGAACGATGAGAAGGTAGCTATAGCTACTATCTTAACTATGGTACAGAAAAAATGTCCATTCGATAATATAGATAGAGGCTATATAGAAAATAAATTAAACCTCCTCAGCGCAGACACAACAGCCCAATGGGGGATCATGACGCCTCAGCATATGGTAGAACATATGGAGTACATGTATGACTTAGCAGTCGGAAAAATAGATACTGAAATAACAACTCCTGAAAAGTATCTGGAACGCTATGAAGACTCTCTATGGAATCATATCCCTATGCCAGAAAAGGTCAATCACCCTAATCTGAAAGTAGGAGAAACTGAAGATCTCAGATACGATAATCTTGATGAAGCTAAAGCGGCTTTGCTCAAAGCTTATGATACGTACCAAGAATTCTTCGAACAGAATCCTGGCATCAAAACTAAAAACACCGTATTCGGTAACTTAGATAAGTTCCACTGGGATCTACTGAGTAGAAAACATTACCACCATCACTTTAAGCAGTTTGGATTGGTGTAACTTGATATAAAAAAACATCGCTAAAATTACTTAGCGATGTTTTTTTTATGCTTACAAAATAGTAAACCTCAATTGAAGTGATTATCAACTTGACGAAAATCAAACATGAACTGTTTTCGTCTATGCCAACAACTTCTGCACAAAGTAGTTAATCATCTCTTCTATCTGGTCTTTCTTAGTTTCTATGCAGTTAGTGATCTCAGTGAGTGAGCATATCTGTGCTGCATAGTAACTGTGATCTATAGACATCTTGATAATTGTAGATGCCATAGCACATGGATACTTAAATTCTGGATTGTATTCTTTGACTATTTCTGTGAGATTGGCATTGAGATTCCTGTAATTAGCAAACAGGTTTTCTTTGTCTTTGATGCTTGTAGTCTTGTTGAACATTGCTTTAAAAAAATGCTCTACTATTACGATGTGCAGCTTCTGCTGATCTATAAACTCTGTAGGACTCTGAGCAGAAGAACCATTGACGATTGTACGGATGGCTATACGGAGCTTCTCTTCTGGATCTTTGACATTTCGCGTATCTATCTCTATAAGATAGTTGAGATAATCCCAATACCATGAGCATAGATAGACGAGTAGCATATGCTTATTCTCAAAATACCTATATACCGATGCCTCAGTAGAAGACATTTCTTTGGCCAGCTGCTTAAAGTTAAAACAGTGGTATCCAGTCTCAGATAGAATCTCTATGCTGTGCTTGATTATCTTCTTACCTAGAGTGGTTTCCTTAGGATCCCTCAGGTAAGTATTAGGATGGACAGAAATAGAAATATTGATAGCCATGAAAGATGATACAATTAATAGTCAAAAATGATATTGAAATAGTAATTATGCTGCTCTTAAATGAACCAATGATTTTTTCAATTTCTTTCTTGCATGGTGGATTCTACTCTTGACAGTTCCCAGAGGAATATCAAATCTATCAGCTATCTCATCATAAGAAAATCCTTCGAAGTATAACATGAATGGCTCCTTGAGATTATTAGGCAGATCAGTGATCGCTTGATTAATGAACTCGACTTGCATTAATGAATCTCCACCGTTCTTCTCTTTGTACTTCTCATTATCACCTATGTAACTGACGATATTATCAGTATTAGAATACCTTGACTTCTTACGGTATTCGTTGATAAAGTTATTTCTTAATATGATAGATAACCAAGCTCTTAGGTTTGTACCTTTCTTAAAGCTGCTCTCGTTCTTAAGCGCCTTATACACTGTCTCTTGTACTAAGTCATCAGCTACTATGCTTTCTTTAGTGTATTTGTAGGCAATTTTATATAAGAAGGGAATCTGATCTTGTATTGTCATAATTGATATTTTTGCTATTATAATAGTAAAGCTATTATAAATATTGCATATACTATAATCTTTGTTCAAAAAATTC